>JBEAPS010000126.1:0-11909 GCA_041164285.1 Pseudomonadota bacterium | reverse complement strand
ATATCCTGGTTCTCAACCTTGAAAAGTACGAATGCTACAGGCAAATGGACCAGCTACTGAGGTGGCGGATTGGTCGTCCTGACCGAACACATACTCAGCAACTCAATGACTATGTCTGGCTCATGAAGGTCCATTATCTTGGACTTGATGATTTTGATGTTTTCGTTTCGGTCAACCGTGATTGCGTCGAACGACTTCAAATCCCATTTTCAACGTTGCGTCTAAGAGTGTTGGATGAAATACTCGGTCCTACGAATTATCGCCACCACCTGACATTACTTCGTGGAATTTCCGATTCAGTCAGAGACAATGTTCAACTTGTTCTTCTTCTCGAACGCGTTGCTCTTATTTGTGAGAAAAAGTTGTTTCTTGAGACTGAGGTGGAGCCTACATACAATTTAATTCTCAAGATATCACCAAACAACGAGAAGGCTCGTAAGTTTAAAAAAATGCAATTTATACACAATATGGAGTGGGTTGAAGCTGCTGAGCAGTTGAAGATACTGAGTGAGCACACGCGGGATCCTCAGGAGCGTGCCCGTCACCGACATGAGCTTGCCCAACTGTACTTATACAATCTCAACCAAACAGGTGCTGCGTTAGAATTGCTTCGACCTATGTCAATTCAGTTTCCAGAAACTCGTCACACATTGATTGAAGCGTATGAACGGCTCGAAATGCATGAAGATTTGTTGAGTGCTTTGACAACGTTTGAAAGAACGGGTCGAGATCCTGACGAGATTGCGCAATTCAAATATCGGCGTGGAACGATCTTATTAAAAATGAATCGTCAGGTTGAAGCTGTGAGGGTTTACAAGGAAGCGTTGCAACTACAACCCACTTCATTGATGATTCATGAAGCACTTATATCGGCTTTATTGGAAATGAGGATGACTGCCCAACTTCGCGAGCAGCTCATTCATTTGCAGGAGGTTGTGCAACTTGATTCCAGTAAAACGCTGATATCAAAATTGGTTAGCCGCACCTCCCGACTTATTGAAATTGCTGACTCCGAATAATACTGAGTGAATGTGAAAGGCTCGCCTTAAATGAAGATCGCTTTTGATGACCATTTTCTCTCTGAAATTAAAAGTCCGTTATTATCTTGGCGCTGGCCGTCTTATTCATCATGGTTTGAGAAGGGACACTTCGCAAACTCTCAAAGCCATTCAGCCTCAACTGGTGAGAGTCCGGTGTGGTGGTCAGCAGTTCCGAAAAGTGTTCTCAACAAATATTCCGCAGCTGCTTTCATAGAGTGGCGTTACTTTTCTATTTTGAGCCCTGATTTTCATGGTATTTGTGGATTTTCTTTGTTTAATCCGCAGCATCACTTTCCGCAATTTGCCGAAGGTGGTCTTATTGTAATTGTCGCGGGAGCAATGGACCGAGCTGTCGAAAAGATACGGAACAACAGATTTTATCGTGTTGGCGAGGAACTCGACTGTTTGCAGGAATTATGTTTCATGCACGTTTTTCCTATGGAGTCGGTTATTTTTTATGGAGATGAGCGGCAAAATGTGAGCGCTCAATATAATGGAATTGAAGTTAAAATTGAGATGCATGACTTGCAGAGTGCGACGGTACAGCTCGAAATGGAGGGAGGAATCAGCCTTATCCTCGAGCATAAAGCTCTCACAGGTAGTCCAAATCTCACTCCCGTGACTGCAGTCGATTTTCGTACGGTTCCAGGCGCGCATTGGACTATTTTCAATCCGTCTCCCATTTCACAAGTCAGTGGATCAATTAAAATTCGCCCAGGCCTTTTACAGCTGTGTGAACGTGCTCCAAACTCCTACAATCCAAATTTTATTTCGCCACTTTTGGCTGAGCGTCTGAACAATGGTTATGTAAAGGTCGAGATTTCTGAGGCTGCTGGGTATTACGAACACAGCTACGGAATGAATCCCATGCCCTTGCACGGCTGGGACTTTCTATTTGCTCCATGCCTGACAAAAAAAGCGGGAATTGTTCTGCAAACCTACCGAGGAAGCGCGCAGTCATCTTATCTTGAAGTGGTCTGGCAACAGGACGACCAGAGTTGGAAAACTCTGCACATTCCCCAGAGTCAATGTCAAATTGATTGGGTAGAGTCGAGCTGGAGTCCAGCGCTCAGAGTCCATGTTCCGCGAAAACGTGTGATAAAGGCTCAGATAGATGGGTATTTGGTTGAAATCGAGAATAAGATTTTTGGAGAAATACCCTTTATTCGTGCAAAAACTCCGGTTGTACGACACTTTTTTATTTCAGAAGAAATTTCTCAAACTTCATGGCGAGTGAAAGACAGTACTGGAAAAGCTCTCGTCGAAGTGTCAGACGTACTTTCGGGCGGAGAAACAGCCAGAGGACGATGGTATTACAATTTGAATGGTTTGTTTTCTTTGAGCTCTGCTAAGCCATTCTGAAGTGCTTGTATCTCTCAAAAACCTCATCCACGCTCAATTCATTCATGCATTCATGAGTTTTTTGCTTGCAAACGTTTGACTCACAGCGAGTACAGCCCGCGGAGCGCTGAATCGAGGTGTGATTTAAGTTATTTGGGTGAGTCCATGGTGCGCTGTGTGTTGGGCCGTGAATTTGAATTGTCCGAGCACCTCCTGCCATTGCAACATGTGAAAGACCATTTGAGTTGCCAATCCAGATGGAGCATTGGCCAGCAAGGTGAGCAACCTCAGGTAGCGAGAGTAAGGGAGGTATAATAGATTGGCTCGCTGCGTCTGGGTCAATTTCAATAAGAGCTGAATGGGCTGACTCTGCCAATGCTCGTTCCCCTGGTCCCCACAGCCACACGATTTTATCATTAAAATGACTGTAGATCAGTGATGCAAGCTTTGCATAACGCTCAATTGGCCAGCGTCTGAGTGCTCTTCGGTGTGTTGGGCTCAACAAAGTGAAATGTCCCTGTTTGAGCTCTGCTTCGTTCATCCAGCCTTCGACCCGAGATGAAATCTCACTATCGTTGGGAATCCAAGATTTAAGCCAGTGCTCAGGCGGCTGAAGGCAAAGTCGTGGGTCGATTATAGAAGAAATTAGATTTAGCCTTGCCGTAGCCGCATATTGCGAGCCCCATTCTCGAGTGTCGATGAGAAGATTGTAGGCCCAATTGCGGTTCCATCGTGTTCTTATCCCGATACGGTTCTGCGCCGCGGTAACGTAGGTCATCAAAGCTGTTCGCGGTGTGCAGATGACATCAATACCGGTGTCGCAGTTCAAGGTCTTTAGCTGTCTGAGGAAGCTGATTTCGTCTTTCAAATGCTTCATGCGCTTTTTTAGGTAAGCAATCGGTGAGCGAAGAATAGACGAAAGCGGATCGATTTTGATTGAGGGATGATACAAAACATGACTGAGCGCTGGGTGGTTATTGAGGAGTTGTTTTCCCATGGGGTGCGAGACCCATGTGATTACTGCGTCGGGGAATTTTTCACGCAAGGCAAATGCAACTGAGGAGCCCAAAAGTATGTCTCCCAACTGGCGAGGGAGAATAATGAGAAAGTTACGAGGCTTGCTGTCTGTCATTGCGCTATCGTCTCTCGTTCTCAATGTTTTTCAAAATTGCTTATTAGTGGGGCCTGGACTCGTGACCACTTTTTATAATCCCAACACCACTGCCAAGGAGATTTATGGATGACGCTCTCGAGCCAAGCGGCATATGCCTCCAAAATCTTTTTCACTGGCTCAGTGCTTTTGAGTTCGTCTTTTAGCCATCGGCCCTCATAGGTATAGATTCCAGGAAAAATCCTGCGTGACGTGAAGCACACAATCTCTGCTTGACTTCTCACGGCAACTTCAATGCCCCCCTCTGGGAAAGCAGCGGGCGTTCCAAAGAATTCAATAAAGAGTCCCAAACGGGCTGGCTTTTGGTCTACGAGAAGGGCAATTGCTCTCTTGTGTTTGAAGCCTTGTATCATAGTCCTGACAAGGTCCTTACGGTTTGTTTGGATGATTTCTAGACCGCGTCTGCGGCGATACCAAGCAAGAAAGCTTGTTGCCAGCTGGCTCCGACTGGGTTTTGCGAGTGCGATCAAAGGAGAGTTTGGATGTACGTGACGTATTGCAGTCATCATGACGCTATCTGCAGACACTTCGATGTTTCCAAAATGCGCACTTAAAACGGCAAGGCCTCGTTGCGAATCTGCCGCAAAGGTTGAGGCGTTCATGATCTCTTTTTTTACTTCACTATTGGTTTTGATAATAAGGCCCCCTAAGGGCCAGAAAACAAAGTCTTCTATCAGTATTAAAAAATAGTGAGTCAGGACGGCGCTTGTGCCAATCACCGCTGAAACTGTTCCTGCATTTTTTTGCCTGCGTAAGTTCGTGCGCGAAACTCTTGCGGGAAATATGTGAGAAACTGCAAGGATAGTTGTGGTAATAATAACCACTAAATAAACAGGACTGAGGGCTAAATTAAGGAGCAAGTTTAGAGACAGTTTCGCAAGCGACAGCAGACTTTTCATTCGCTTTTCCTGTCTCCTTCAATACAATCAAGATGACACAAACTAACAGAAAAAATTATAATTTGCGCCCAACTCGAGCACGTTCAGGGAATAAATGAGCGGCCTTGTAACTGCTGCGAACCAATGGCCCTGAAGCAACACCTTTGAAGCCCAATCCGATTGCAACCTGTTCCCAATGTTTAAACTCATCAGGATGCACGAAACGCTTGATTGTAAGATGCTTATTTGAAGGCTGCAGATATTGGCCAATTGTGACAATTTCTACTCCAGCGCTTCGCATATCCTTTAAACATTCTTCAACTTCGCTGGCTTCTTCGCCCAGTCCCAACATAATTGCACTTTTAGTGAACGTTTCTGGTCTGAGATTTTTGCAGTTTTGCAGAACAGACAAACTTTGGTCGTATTTAGCTCTTGCGTCGCGAACCCGCGGGCTGAGCCGCCGGACAGTTTCTAGGTTGTGAGCAAAAACATCGAGCCCAGCACCTGCATAAAGTATTGCTTTTAAGGGCTCCTCCTTGCCTTGGAAATCACCAGCGAGAATTTCTAGAATCAGCCCTGGGTTCTCGTTCTGGATTGACTCAATGGTTTTGGCAATGTGCGCTGCACCTCCGTCGGGCAAGTCGTCACGGTCAACCATCGTGATTACCGCATAGTCTAGTTTCATTCGTTTGATATTTAAGGCCGTATTCAATGGTTCGTTCGAGTCAAGCAGGCCGCCAGGGTTCCCAGTCTTAACAGCGCAAAAGCGGCACCCGCGTGTGCAGGTGTCGCCAAGAATCATGAACGTTGCTGTACCGCTGTTCCAACATTCTGAAATATTTGGACACCGCGCCTCTTCGCATACGGTGTAAAGCTGTCCCTCTCTCAAGCTGCGCTTTATCTCATAAAGACGCTCGCCTTTTATTTGCTCAGACTTCAGCCACTTGGGCTTGAGGGGCTTACCGGTGCGAGGATTGATTTCGGGAGTGACACTGAGGTCAGACAAAGCTTTTAGCTTTGTTTGCTCATCTGCTGTTGTTTCACTTATTGACTCTTTGATTTCATTGCTCATGATAACTTCCCCCGCAGGGTGAACGTCTAACAGTCCCTCTTGTGCCTCGCAAGAAAAGGTTGATAACCATGGCAAGAATACCAAGCCTCGAGATTCAAATAGTTAATATGAAAAGCCTTTTGCGCACAATGTGTGATAGAGTGCATGCGAGTTTATTGGTGGTTGAACAACATCTTCACAAAGCAAATCCTGAATCTTTAGTGAAGGTTGTTGCTCTTGATAGTGAAGTTGACCGGATGGAGTCTGAGCTTGACGAGGTTGTTTTGCAGATTCTGGCAACACAACAGCCGCGCGCACAAGAGTTGCGTCTGGTTTATTCGACGGCCAAGATTGCTCACCACATAGAAAGAATGGGCGACGCTGTTGAGAGCCTAGCAAAGCATCTTGCTGGCTTTAATTTCGAGGAAAGCAGACCGACGCTCATTAAAATGGTCGGGCTCGTAAAAGACTTGTTTGATCGTGCCTACAGCGCCATGTTTGAAGACGATCTGACACGCATTCAAGAAATCTTCGCTCTCGATGATGCGGTGGACTCTTGTCAAACCATCCTGACGGAGCTCGCTAAAGATGTATTTTTGAAAGCAAATCGCAATCCAGCCGCTATTGATCTTGGAATGAAGCTCGTCAACATCGCTTCAAAGTTAGAAAAAATTGCAGACTTATGTTGCAATTGGGCTGAGCAAACAGACTTTGCTGCGAACGGGTTTTCGAGGCGTGTACTCAAGCCGCGTAAGTTGAGAGTTGTGCTACTTGACGATAACGGAGGTCAGTTGGCTGCGAACTGCGCGGAGTTTCTAACTCAAAACCTCTCGGACTCGGTCGACATTACGGTAGCGACGAAACTCTCACAGAATGCCGGACCCATACCCGCACTGAACTCATTTCCCGTTGTCCGTTTCGAGAGGGTGTCTTGGTCGAGATGTTTTCTTTTGGTGAACTTTGGACTCTCTTTGAACGAAACGGAACGCAGGTCCATTCCATTAAAAACCATGCTCATCGAATGGAACTTTAGCGATCAAAGTATTGAGTGTGCAGAGATTGAAGCGAAGGAGAAGTTGACGGGACTACTTAGCATCTTGGCGCGTTCAGATGTATCAATCTGAAACTTGGGCTATTGTATTCTCAGATCAGTTGGTGCAAAAAAATGATGCTGTGAGGTTAAGCGTATTTATAAATTGATTCAGCGAAGAAAACTTATGAATTTTGCCGTTTGCAGAGCCATGGCTACTTTGAGCCTGTGCTCTTTGTCTGCTTCATCCTTTGCAGAGATCAGCTTGGGCTCAGACCTGTGGAGCCATCTCGGTGTTACAGGTATACTTCAGGGTGGTGGGCGAGGACATGTGGCTGACTCCTCCGCGGTAGACAGCAACCCAGCAGGATTAGCTATGCAGCGCTCATACACTGTTTCGGGTGACCTCGGCTGGATGGGCGCGAAAGGATACCAAGCAGAAGCTGCGGCTTGCGATTCAACTACTTCAGAGCTTGCGGCATGCATTAAGTTTAGGCAAACGCAAAGGGTGACTGGAGCGCGAGACAGACGATATTCACTTGGCTTGGCTGAAGCCTTTGAGCCACTCTGGGGAATCATTATTGGTCTTGGAGTCGACTACGTTGAGTTCTCTAGCGACAGGCAGACCTTTGCAATTCCTGCAGGTTCAAAAAAATCAGGCCAAAGGGTGCGTTTGGGAGTCCTGCATTCGATCGCGGAGGGTATTTTCGTTGGGGCCACTAGCGAAGGGCTTTACGACTCCACAGACACCGAAAGCCGCCATGGAGTTGGAGTCAGTGCCAGAATTGGCAAGTATTACTTGATGAGCGGTGACCTCGACTTCTCTGATGAAACTCTTAAAAAAGTGGCTTTTGGTCTCACTGTTTTTCCGCAGGAGTTTCTTGACCTGGCTCTAAGTTACGGATACGACCCGCGCCAACCAAAAGGAAAATTTGGCTTTGGAGCTGTTGTGAAATCGCAGCAGGCTCGGCTAATCTACTCGCTGGTTCAGTCTGAATCCGGCTCCAAGAAGTGGAGACAGGCTGCTGGAATTGGCATTTTTATGGTCGGTGAAACCGTTTCGAGGTAAACAGATGAGCATTTCATCCCAAGGAAATTCGTTTTTAACCGGCACCAAAAAGAGTGACACTATTGTCGGAAGGGATGTGGTCTGTTTTTGCGGCAAGTGCAAACTCAATCTGAGCCACACAGTTGTCACTGCCAACACAAAGGGGCAGGCGGACCGAGTGCTTTGCAACACTTGTAAGTCTGAGCACAGTTTTCGTGGTGTGAAATCTTTATCTGAGCTTAAAAAACACAATAAAGGAGTCGACGACATGGCAGAACGTGATGATGAAGTTGATCTTGACCTAGATTCTGGCGGCAAGGCCCTGCTGGGAGATGCAGCCACAAAGAAGCGCAGCAAGGCCAAGCCGAAAGCGAAAAAGGCGAAAGTTGAATCTGAAAGCAAGTCGAGCACAAAGGGTGCGCCTGCACTGCCACTGAGCATGTTGGGGGCATCATCCGAAGACAAACAGCTTTTCAGCGATAAAAAAGCAGCGCTGAAGGCGAGTAAAGTGACTCCAAAGGATTACAACATCAAAACCTTTTTTGGCGTCGGCGATGTGGTCAATCACAAGACTTTTGGTGTTGGCTTTGTCGTAGCTGATGGTGGCTTGAACAAAGTAGAAATACTCTTCGAAATCGGCCGTAAGCTTCTCATGACCGGACCTAAGTCATAATTTCTCGTCCATGTGCCCTCTATCTGTCTCGTGTTTCGATGAGGCGGATAGATGGGGCTCGCTGCTTCCGGCGTTTCGAGTTGGATAGAAATAATCCATAACACGCCAGATGGAGGCAACTTCTTCTTCAGACAATCCAAAGCGACGGGCGTTTTTTAGCTCGTACATGTAAGCGTCTCGTTCTGCCTTCCACGTGCCATCATTTTCGAAGAGCTCTTGACTTGATGGCGCAAGTGCCGGGAGCCAGCGGCCAACAATACGACGTCCGTCGTAGTACCATTGTGCAAGTTGGTCTTGAGCAACAACTTTCAGGAATGATTGTTCAACATGAACTTCGATTTCATGAGCAAGTGTTGAGCCCAGCACTGCCCAACTTGTGAACGCGGCTGGCCCTATGGTTACGCGCTTCTGGGGAAGCAGGAGGCCTCCCGTTGTCAGGCCTCGGTCGTCAAGCTGGGCATCAAAAAATGGTCCTTCGACAGTTTCAGGCACATCTATTGAAAACATCAAAAGTGCAGTTTCAATGGACTCTTGAGTTTGCGGAGGGGCAGATTTAGGAGGCAAAACTTCAACTTGACTCATCCTGTTCTGATACTGTCGCAGCTGTGCAAGTTCGGATTGACCGAGCACTGCAATCCAGACTGCGGTCACTGCCAACAGACTGGTCACAAGAGCGGGCATTCCGTTAAGTATGCGACTGAGCATCGGAGCACTCCAAGTCAGGTTTGAGCGGCACCACCATCTTTTAGTGCCTTCGTCGGATGTGTAAGAAAAAAGTGTGCCATCCTGATGTGCGGCGGTTTTAGTTTGAAATTTATGGAGAATCCACTGTTCTCCGTAAAACTCTTCAACTGATTCACTCGAGGGGTAGAGGACACTGTAAAATCATTGGTCAGGAACAGGAATTGGCTTGTTTTTTCAGGGAATGCGTAGGACACCCACAGGGACTGTGGGGGGTGAAAAGTGGCGAGTTTTCCGGAAAATGAGCGCATTGTACTAGGGGTAACAGGTGCAAGCGGTTCAATTTATTCAGAGTTACTGCTAATTCAGCTGCTCAGGAGAAATTGCAGAACGTATCTTGTGGCCACTGATACAGCCCGTAAAGTGATTAACACTGAGATTGGTGAGAAGAGCCTATTGTCGAGTGTGCTCGCTTCTGGAATTCAAACGCGTTTTGAAACTCATCCTGATTGTCTCAGCGCAGCTGAGCGTGCGTCACTGAGCCCTGAAAACCTTTCTCAGCTGCGCGTATTTCTGAACGATGACTTTTATGCACCGATTGCAAGTGGGTCGGAGGGTGCGACTCACATGGTCATTGCGCCGTGCAGTATGGGAACAATGGCAAGAATCGCTCACGGTGCAAGCACTTGTCTTCTCGAGCGATGTGCCGACGTGATGCTCAAGGAGCGGAGGACGTTAGTCATTTCGCCGCGCGAAACTCCTCTGAGTTCAATTCATTTGCAAAACATGCTGACTTTACATCAGGCCGGCGCCGCAATAGTTCCTGCTATGCCGGCATTTTACTCACGTCCACAAACTGTGGAACAGGTGGCTATGTTTGTCGTTGAACGACTGATCGATCAATTGCAGCTCATCAACCCCGAAAAAAATGTTCGTTGGAATTTTCGGCGTCTGTAATCACAGAATTTTCGTGATGAGAACTTTATCGACGCGATTGCCATCCATGTCGATAACTTCAAACTTATAGCCGTCGCGTTCAAAAAAATCGGCTGCGCGGGGAATTTTTCCGAGCTCACTTAAAATGAATCCCGCAATGGTGTGGAAGTTGCCGCTGTCTTCGCCATGAAGCTTTTCTATTTTGAGTTGTTGGCGCACATCTTCGACAGTAACAAGTCCATCAACAAGCCACGAGCCGTCCTTGCGCAGAACTATGTCAGACTTTTTGTCATCCAGAGTGTCAGCAAAGTCTCCAACAATTGCACGGAGAATATCAGTGAGTGTCACTACACCTTGAATGTTCCCATATTCGTCAACGACGAATGCAAAATGAGTTGCGGAGTTTCTAAATAGCTCGACACTTCTGGATGCGTCCGCAGTTTCCGGAAGAAAGAGCGCCTGCTCCAGAAATAACGTTAAGTCGAATGCTTGCCCCATAAGCTCACGACTGAGAACGTCTTTCACGTGAATCACTCCGATGACGTTGTCGAGTGAGCCTTTTACTACAGGAAAGTGAGAGTGTCTGGCCTCAATAATTTTGCGTCTGTTTTTGTCAACGGAGTCCTCGATGTCGAGCCAGACAACTTCAGGGCGAGATGTCATGAAGGAAGAAATTCTTGCTTCACTGAAATTTAGGACTCCCTCAACCATACGCTGTTCGGTTTCATCGAAACCACCTTTCTGAGCACTTTGTTGCACAAGAGATTTAATTTCCTCTCCAGAAATTGCACTCATCTGTGCCCCATCTCGAATGCCAATTAGACGGCATATAAGATTGGTCATCCAGGACAGAACGGAAACAATAGGTGATACGAATTTTGAGAGTAGATAGATGGGACGCGATGTGAATCGGGCAACGTGTTCAGGAGCATGCAACGCTATTCGTTTGGGGATGAGCTCACCGAATACGACAGAAAAGAAGGTGATTCCCAAAATAACTGTGGCAGCAGAAATACTATGGGCAATAGGCTCGGAGAGGTTCAATGATGTGAGCGTTGTGGTCAATCGTTTGACCAATGTGGCTCCGGAGTAAACACCCGAAATGAAGCCAATCAGAGTTATGCCTATTTGAATTGTCGAGAGCAGCTCGGATGGCTGTCGCGTGAGTTGAAGAGCTGTGTTCGCCCCAAGGTCACCTTTATCGGCAAGCTTTTGCAAATAGGACTTTCGTGCGGAAATGATCGCTAGTTCCGACATTGCGAACAGTCCATTTAAGATAAATAAGGCACCAAGTAACGCAAGTTCAAGTCCTAAATAACCATCGGGGTCCATAGATTCTCCACTCTTGACTTCCTGATTCCGCTAGCATAACACACGGGTGCCGTGCGCAGGTGGCGAAATTGGTAGACGCACTCGTTTCAGGTGCGAGCGCCGAAAGGCATGAGAGTTCGAGTCTCTCCTTGCGCACCATCCTTTTATCTGATTAACGAATTTTTTGAGAAAACTTAAGTACTTTCTTTCCCATATCGATGATGTGGGAATTTTTTTGCTCACCTGTTCAAATTATCGGCGCACCAAATGCTGTGGCAGGCTCCCTTAAACCCTTATGCTCCTAATGAGGGTCGTATGGTTTATGCCCTGAGGGAGTCGTTCATGGTTAACTCCATCGTGCCGTTAAAGTTAGCGTTTGTTTCGATAATTGCGGTTTTTGCTGCTTCCGGAGCTCATGCGCATTCCGGAGCTGCCCGAGAGATAGTTGGGGGCGAGATAGTCAATGATGTTAATAGCTTTGAGTATAAGCATACAGTCCGACTTCTCGTTTCTGCGACATTGACTGGATCACAACTCCCTCAAGAGATGCAGGGACTTAAAATGACTTGGCGGTGCTCGGGAGCCTTGATCAAAACGAGAGTGATACTGAGCGCAGGTCATTGCTTCCCAAAAACTCTGGCTGTGATTCTCCCCGATTCTGGGCGAGTTGTTCGCGGAGAACTTTCAGACTTAAAAGCTGAGGCATACTTTAAGAAAGACTCTCGTTCCGATAGTCCCTGGGGAGTCAG
>JBEAPS010000125.1:0-2640 GCA_041164285.1 Pseudomonadota bacterium | reverse complement strand
AAATAACAAAGATTTCGTGCCCCGCGGAGTGCAGGCAATCAATCAATTGCCCCATCAGTGCAACATCGCCTACAAATGCTGTATTGAATACTCCGACTTTCAAAAAACCAACTCCATGATTAACGCGTTCTCTCCGTCTTTATAATATCTCTTGCGAACTGAGATTAATTTAAATCCAAACCGCAAATAAAGATGTTTCGCAGCAAAGTTGGTTTCTCCAACTTCAAGCATAACTCGCTTTGCACCTGCCAACTGAATCGCACTTAAAGATTGTTCCAGCAGCATTTTAGCAAATCCACGGCCATGCAAATACTGACTAATGATCAGGAAGTCTAAATCAGCTACTTCATCCGTCATACGGTACTGTGCAAATCCGACAAGTTCATGTTCATTTGCTGGGCACAGCCCATAAAAAAACTTTTTTTCCACCGCATCAGGTTTTAAGTGCATCACCTCAACCAAGAACTTTCTTACGCTTTCTAGTGATGGCGAATAGACACTTTGGTTGAGCAAAGTCTCAAGTCCAAAGTTGTCAGCATCTGGCCTATCAATTGGACTTAGTAACTCACTCAATGAGAAAAACTCGACCTGAATCGTCACTTTGCTTTAACCTTCTCGGGATCTGTGTGCCAGTACCAACCGACGTCAACGATTCCTCTATTTCTCTCAATAGAACCTCGGATTCGCAGAAAGGACTGTGCACGCAAAACCATCTCAGCCCACTTCATTTTCTGCGATGAATCAGCTGATTCAATCTGCTTCAAGAGAGTTGGTGAAACGTTTTTATGGCCCTTTGAATAACTTTCCACAAACCTCTCAACACTTTCACTCACCTCCAACGCCTTGGGTATAAATAAATTGAGCTTTTGCACATCAATCCAGATGAGAACAATACTAAAAAAAGTCCGGACATCGTTGGGCCATCGCTTGAACGATTTTTCAAAATCGATTGCCGACCCCTCTGGAAGCTCAAACCCATCGAGCCACTGCGATTGGATTTCAACCCTTTGTGAGGCAACAGAGTTCCATGCAATAAGAAGTGCAATTGCATCAAGTGCGGTAAAAACTTCCCTTCCTACTGTGAGAACTGAACGATTGAGACGACGCACAGAAGAATGAGCATCACTGGCTTCTTCATTGCCAAGCACCTTTTCACTTCCTGAGAACAACGTGATTGCAATAACTAGGGCAACGCAAGCATGGATTCTTTTCATTGTTATCCTCTAGAGGCTGACCCAACGCCCCAAAACAAGCGATCCGCCGAGACTGACAAATCGATTCTGAGAATTACGAGCACTCTGGAAATAGCGCACATCTATCTCAACCATCACATCTCCTAGAACACGAATCATTGATGCAACTCCTAGATAAGCAGCTGGCTCGGATTCATCGTAGCGGAGCGTCGGAATCAAGTTATAGCGTACTTGAGAGTTCTTCCAGCGCGACGCGAAACCCAAACCAAAGTACCCCACTGGCTGAAACAATTCGAATAACTTTTGATCTTTCCAAGCAATAGGCGTCAATGAGCGTTGAAGATCGCTGCCTACAAAACTCCACAAATCATCTCCTCTTTGACTGCCAGTCATAGAAATAAAAAGACCCAGCCGCCCTTTCCATCGATTGTTCAGGTGCTGACTGACCTGAAATCCAATAACATTTCCCAACTTATCAAACTCGTCTGAAGCAGACTCACGCGCAAGCGTAACTGCGCTCAATGGTTTGAGCCATGAGATATAGAGAAATTTTGAGGAGGTCACTGACTCCTCTAGTTCCATTGGCCGGAACATCTGTGAATCCCGAAGTTCGGCGTTAGCTCTATCAATTAAAATGAAGGAAAAAACCAATGTCAGCGCGACTTTCATCAGATTTGTCCGTATCAGGGCTTTGTGCATCCGCCACTCCCAAGGTATAGCGTGCTGAGTTCATAAAGGACCAATGAAATGGCAATAGTTCAACTTTACACAGATGGCGCTTGTTCTGGAAATCCTGGCCCTGGAGGTTGGGCTGCCGTCCTAGTCGCTCAAAGCCAGGTCAGACTCCTTTCCGGTTTCGACCCGGCCACAACAAACAATCGCATGGAGCTTTTAGGTGTTATTCAGGGACTTGAGGCAATCAGGCGCCCCACTCAGGTTCACGTCGTTACAGACAGTACGTATGTAAAAAATGCGTTTACTGAGGGTTGGCTCGAAGGCTGGCAGCGTAATGGTTGGAAAACGAGCTCTCGCGAGCCGGTGAAAAATCAAGACCTCTGGCTCAGACTATGCCATCTGCAGCGCATACATTCTCTCAGCTGGGAATGGGTGAAGGGTCACTCGGGACACGAAATGAACGAATTGTGCGACAAGCTTGCTCGTGCCGCTATTGCCAATCAGAAAGGATCGGACGTTCGTACTACGTTCGAAAAGTTGTCAGAGCAATAAACCGAGATTGATTTGAACTCGGACGTCATTCTCATCAATTTTTTGCTGAATCCAACGTCCAGCCATCACGGGCTGACTGCTCCAGAGAGCCTGTGGCACAGTTGTTCGCAATCCATAAGCAGCACTTCCTGTCAGACGCTCGCTGAGCCTCACTCGCCAACCCACGTCGCCCGCCAGCCGCAGTGTTGCAGCAGTTGAATCCGATGATTGACTTTCATCC
>JBEAPS010000124.1:0-5229 GCA_041164285.1 Pseudomonadota bacterium | reverse complement strand
GCAATGTAGCCATCCGCACGCCTCACAACAAAATCACCCACTTCCAATGCCACATCGCCACTCACGGCACCGTGGATAAGGTCATCGAACTGATATTGACCAGAACCAATCGCGAATCTGAGAGATGATTGCATTCCACGATAAGACCTCTGTTGCCCATCGGACCGTGAACGGCACAGTCCCGGATAAATTAACTCGCCGTGACAATTCTCCAAGTAACCAGATGACCTGAGACTCGCACGACTGCAAAAACAGCGAAAAACGAGTCCACGCTGCTCGAGCTCTTTCAAGCAATCTAGATAGAGTTCTTCTCTTTCGCTTTGCCGAACAACGCTGCCATCCCATTGAAGACCATGTCTCTCGAGCTCGCGCAAAATTGAATACTCAAACTCAGTACGACATCGGAGAGCATCAACGTCTTCAATGCGAACAAGCCACTCCCCACCTCGTTTTTTCACATCAAGAAAGCTTGCAAGTGCACAAACCAACGAGCCCATATGAAGCTCGCCCGAGGGCGTGGGCGCAAAACGACCGCGATGCATACCCGTTTCCTAAGACAAAAAAAAGCCGCCCCAGAAGGCGGCCAATGAAGTGGTGAAGGGTCGGGGGCTCGAACCCCGGACCAAGAGATTAAGAGTCTCTTGCTCTACCAACTGAGCTAACCCTCCACATGCCAGCTGGATAATCCACCAGCTCGGCAAAAGTCAAGACTTATGCCCATCGCATTTATCTTATTACTTGTTCACCAAAAGAATAGAAATAATGAACGCCATGATCACCTGGAACTCGATGAGAGCGAGACCGAGAATCAAGGGTGTGAAGAGCTTTTCAGCCGACTGAGGATTGCGTCCAATGCCTTCATAAGCTGAAGCCGCTGCGCGACCTTGACCAGAAGTTCCACCCAAAGCTGCCAAACCGATTGCCAATGCTGCTGCAATTGCGCGGAGTTCACCGCCCCAACCGCCCTGAGCTGCGCCGGACATTTCTTGAGCGAATGCAGGAGCAGAAGCCAATACACTTGCCATGATCAATGCAAAACGAGAAACATTCTTCATTTGAAAGAACCTCAATTTAAAATACCCACCCTCACCAATCACCGGCCAATGAACCCACAGTAGGGTTATCTGGGTGAAATTGAACCAACATCATGAAGGTCCAATCCTGGTCCGCCTCTGAGGCGAACTAATTGCGCTTCAATTGGCTCTGGCCAGCCTACGAGGGCCGAAAGACTGACGGGAGCCAAGCGCACACACTAGAAACCGCGAACGTGCATGTGTCTCAATGATCGTGATGGGCCGTATCAAGAGACAAGCGCACGTACACAGAACTCAATGTCATAAAAATAAAAGCCTGCAAGCAAGCAACGAGCAATCCAAATCCAAGAAGTAGGCCTGGAATTGGGAGAAAAGGAGCATTAAAGTCACGAAGCAGACTTGAAAACACGTTGAAGACCATATGGTCACCAGAAACGTTTCCGTACAAACGAAGACTCAAAGATACCGGACGCGCCAGAAGAGCAATGAACTCGATCACAAACATCAGTGGCGCCATAAAGAGAATTGGTCCGCAGAGATGCTTGATGTAATTTACGCCTCCGTGCTTGAGACCGACGTAATTGAAAGCAAAGAAGATTACGACAGCCATAGCAGCGTTTTGGCTGATGAACTCTGTTGCCGGAGGAAAGCCAGGAACCAAACCTGAGAGGTTTGCAATAATAATATAAAAGAATGTTCCGCCAAGAAGGGTTGCGTAGTGAGTCCACGCTTTGTCGCCAATAATTTTTTCAAGCGTACTACTCACAACACCCCAGCAAAGTTCAATGAAGGCTGTCAGACCGAATTTTTTAGGAGGGAGAAGTTCCTCATCAGAGAGTGCTTCTGGCTTCATTTTATGAAATCCAGCTACTAAGCCCACTACCGTGACGAGAACAAATGCTGCAGCAGAAGATACCAGTGGAGCGAGGGTGTCAACGTCCATTTCCAGCCCAAAAATGGCCTTAATGTAGTCTGCTAGCACCGCATACCATGAGATAATTTGGAGACTGCCTGCAGCCAAGGCGGGCGCAGCTGAAAAAATATAAGATAATAAGAAAGCCAAGCTTAGACACGCCCGAGACAATCGACTCATGGCATCTCCTCTGATGCGGAAGTTAAACACATTCGACAGCGTCGGGTTCCTAACGCAGAAGCCGTTGACGTGCAAGGGTAAAGACCAAAAGCGAGGCGATGAGAACTGCAAAAAACACGGCTATCATCCAGAACACATCGCCCTTCCCCACATAAAGCGCCAAACAAAGCGCAACCGTTCCAGAAAGTTTGAACACGACTGCCCAAAGTGACTTCTTCTGTTGCACTATCACGGCAGCCTGCAAGAAGAGACCCCAGCCTACGGATAGCCCAGCAACACCCGAAACAAACAAGTATAAATCAAAATTCATAGCTCTTTCTCGCTTCGGTTCTCCTTGGACTCCATCCGACGGCGCGCAATTGATAACCGACCGAAACTCCTATAGGTTGCGTAACCCATAACCAAAACATCGGCCACCAACAACACGCTGCGGCAGCCGGTGAGGGTTAAGCTCAGCTCGTCACAAAACTGTTGTCCACTCGCCTGTTTTGTCCACCAAACAGCGAAACCAGCTAACCCCACAAGAGCAACTAGGTTTCCGTACAAGATGCTGAACCAGATCAGAAGTTTTCCCATTTCGACTTGACCTCCACCCCTACCCTCTGCACAATCCGACCCCACAAACGCTGGAGCTAGAACAGGCAACGAGAATTACTTATGGCGCCTATCGAAAAATCGGAAGTCTTCTTCGAGAAACTTAAAGCCAGATTGAAAGCTCTTGGCTTGGGCGACAGCGTTGCACATTCAATCGCATCTCAAGTGGTGCCTGTTAAGTACGACGGACAAACCGTCATCGCAGACTGCAAAAGTCAATTTCATGGTAACCTCATTATTAGTGCCAAAATGAGCGAAATTATCGAGGTTGCCAAAGACGTTTGGGGTTCACACATCGACTTTTACGTTCGCTCTGAGACCGAAAAACCCTCGACTCCTGCGAAACGAGCGAAGCAAAGTAAAACTCTTCATACGCAATCGCTTTTCGATGGCGGGGCGGAGAAACCCAAACGAAAGACAGACACAAAAAAAGCCGCTCGTACTTCGGCTGATGTTTTAGAGAATGCACCCTTTCCGCAAATCAACTCCACTCAGGAAAGCCAAGTAAAAATATCGACTCTTCAAGCAACTAAAAACATCAATCAAATTTCTACACAGATGAACATCACCCCTGTATCGTTTGGTGATGAACTTGAAGGAAAGCCCAACGTAACCTATGACGCTCAAAGAACTCTCAACTCTGAGCTAACATTTGCAAACTTTGTTCGCGGCCAGAGCAACCTCATTGCCTACTCCGCATGTGAAGCGATTGCAAAAAACCCTGGAAACCTAACAAATCCTGTGTTCATTTACGGCGCAACCGGACTAGGAAAGACGCATCTTTTGCACTCGGTTGGTAATGAAATTCTGAGACAACACCCAAACTGGAACATCAAATATGTCACCAGTGCCGATTATATGAACGAACTTATTCAATCGATTCGATTCTATAAGCAAGATGCATTTAGAAATAAGTACAACCATGTAGATGTTCTGCTGGTCGACGACATTCAGTTTCTCGAGAGCAAAGAATCAACGCAACTTGAATTTTTTCATACGTTCAATGAACTTTTTCAAAAACGTAAGCAAATTGTCATTACAAGTGACAAATACCCTAAAGATATTCCAAACATTGAGGAACGACTAAAAAGTCGATTTCTCCAAGGACTCATTGCTGATATCGAACCGCCAGGCTTTGAAGACAGAGTTGCAATCATAGAAACTAAAGCAAAGGCTGTGCATCTAAAACTAACGCGAGATATCATCATGCACATCGCCACTCACGTAAAAACAAATGTTCGTGAGATTCAAGGCATACTTAACAACCTCGTGATGACCCAATCAATGACTGGTGCACCACCAACCATTGAGTCTACCAATGCTCATTTGAAAAGAATCATTCGCGTTCCAGCGCAGTCACTCGATCTCAACACAATCCAAAAAGCCGTAGCGTCTCATTTTGGAATAAAAATCACTGAACTTATGTCACAAGACAGATCACAGCGTCTCGTCGTACCACGCCATATTGCCATGTATCTGAGCCGTGAACTTCTGGGCTCTGCTACAACCGAAATCGCAGAGGCTTTCGGACGTAAAAATCATACCACCGTTATGCATGCAGTTGATAAGGTGAAAGACCTTATTGAAAAAGACGCTTCAACAAGAGCTATCGTCAACGAACTGAAAAGAAAACTCGATCAAAACCTTGTTTAAAGCCCACGACAGCCAACCGACCCGAAGCTGCCCTGAAGACTCTATCACCGACCGCAGACAACATCTCACTCTCATGGGTGTTGGAGTTAGTTGAAATATTCGCAATCCAGATCTGCCAATCGTCCAAATGACCGATGGCTTGATCTTCTGCCCAACGCAATGAACTGAAAAGCCGCTGAGCAGCTTCATGTGCAGAAGCATCAACGGACAAGTCGTGATAAAACCCACACACACCTTCCAGTTTTTTTAGTGCTCCACCGTAATCAATCACAATCGTTTTTGACAATTGTTTAAGGTCGAACTCAATGAAAACTGATTCATCAAAACTTTCTAAAAAATTTACAATGTGGGTTTTTAAACGAGGCGCATAATGAACCAATAGTTGACCAGGAGCAGCAAGAGGTAATGAATCATTTGATTGACTCAAAAACTTTTCAACGATACGCACTTTTTCAGAGGCACTCTGAGAGTCTTCAATCAAGCCACGCTTTACCAAAAGCCCCAAAATTTCCGACTTACCAATACCACCGCGCCTCAAAATATCGATCGACTTATCTCGGTTGACCCTAAGAACAGTTGACTCAATTCCAATGCCGCACTCCCCACCATCAACTATCCACAACTTATCCACATCCGGAAAATCATTCAGAACATGTTGGGCACTCGTCGGGCTCACATGACCAAATAAATTGGCACTTGGAGCAGCAACAGGAACGTTACATATCTGCAGAAACTTTAGAGCTACAGGATGATTGGGACAACGCAGCCCAACCCACCCCGATCCGCCAGTCACGCTACGCGATATTCGGTCTGGGTGGCTTGGAAGAATTACCGTAAGCGGGCCAGGCCAAAAAG
>JBEAPS010000123.1:0-9861 GCA_041164285.1 Pseudomonadota bacterium | reverse complement strand
TTCGGATTCCGAACGTCGTTCCAGTTCCTCGAGGAAGAGTTTCAGCCGGCATATAATACTATTGAATCGTCGGATACACATGGTCGAAAATTTGCACCGGTCGGGAATGAGAAAATTCTATCTGAGCTTTTGGACTATTCGGGTGACACAAGCGAAGGGACATCAGGTGAATTTCTGTTCACAGCAACTCGGCTTTCTAATAATAGTTCAGAAATATTCGAACAGTGGGCTAGTATCGAACTAAGAGAATTTGCCGAAGCACGAAAGGCCAGTTTCACTGAAAAAAGTCAGCAGACGCTAGCTGTTTCCAACAGAAGTTGGCGCAGAGCAGCAAAAACGCACGCTCATTTTCTGCAGATGAGCGCAAGCACGAGTTATAACTTTGAGGCAATAAATACTGCCCGTGAGCAAAATAAAAACCTAAAGACCGGTCAAACACCGATCAGCGCAGAGCCGTGGGGAGATTTGGCTTCATCTGTTACGGTGTCGGCAGAGCCTTTTATTCCCGTTTCGAGTTCATTTGTGCAACACTGGAATCCAGCGTGGAGAAGATTTAGAGATCGCAGCGCCTCTATCAGTCTGCGAAGCAAACTTGGTTTGTCCGCGAGTTTTTCACACATACAAGTGTACTCAGAGGCTGTATCCGCAGCTGGAGAAAAGTCGTATCCATCGGAACAAACATGGGGTGCCGACTTCAACTACCAACCTAAAAGCTGGATTCGATTTCAATATCAGCACCGCCGCAATGTTAAACCCCAACCCGCAGCAAGTCGTGAGCTGGAGTACAGTGCACTTCAAAAAATCTCATTTCTTGGGATACAGGATTGTGTCGACATCATTCTTCAACGCTTCAAAGACAGAGATGTGAAAGAGCGTATGGCGACTTGGACTATAGGACTCAACCTGAATTTCCTCGGCCAACAAAGGCCGATCGAGTCGCTTGGCAAGGTGGTTGATCGGGCAATAAAAAGTCAACTCAACAAATAGTGCATCACGTTAAACGAGTTCTACGTCAGCTCCCATCGCTTGAAGCTTAGGAACCAGATGGTCATATTTCCGTTGCAGTTCCTGAATATTAGTAAGATTCGTTTCACCAGATGCAACAAGACCAGCAACTACTAAACACATGCCTGCTCGTATATCTGTTGGCAGCTTGAAATTGCCACCCTTCAATTGTGTTGGTCCCTGAATAATTGCTGAGTGTTCAAAATTTCTTGCTTTAAAACGGCAGGGAGATTCACCTAAACAGCACGAAAACAATGAGATCTGTGCACCCATTTGATTGAGGAATTTTGTGTAGCCGAGCCTATCTTCGAAAATAGTTTCATGCAAAACGCTTGTACCTTCTGCTTGGGTGAACAGCACCATAAATGGTTGTTGCCAATCAGTCATAAACCCCGGATGCACCTCAACCTCAATATGAGAGGCGCGAAGTTTGTGGCCCTGTGGAGCTGACACCCAAATTCCCTCTGAGTTTACTCGGAACTCAGCCCCCATTCTTTGGATGTAATTCAAAAAGCTGTAAACCGGATCATGAGGCATTTTTTCAATAAGTACATCTCCTCCGGTTGCCAATGCAGCAACTGCGAACGAGACTGCTTGATTTCGGTCTGGCATCACCCTGAGTTCGCAACCGCGCAGCTTCTGCACTCCCTGAATAACAAAGGTACGGTTTGCATTTACAACGATGTCCGCTCCCATTTTTTGGAGCATTTTCACGAGTTCCAGAACTTCCGGCTCAATTGCCGCGTTTTCTATGATAGTGCGACCGCGCGCCCGTATGGCCGTGATGATCAAGTTCTCAGTCGTCATTACGCTAGGAAATGGGAGTGAAATATGAGCGCCGTGAAGACCTTTATCGTCAACACTCATATGATAGTGACCGTCCTCTATGCGAACAGTTGCACCCATTTCCTGAAGTCCGCGAATGTGAAAATCAACTGGCCTCTTTCCGATCTGATCGCCACCCAGTGCGACGGCAATTTTGATATCTTTAAATCTGTGCAGAAGAGGGCCTGCAGATAAAATCGCAATTCGATTTTTTTCGCAAAGTTGCTTACTCAGGAAGTTTTTATCAATTGTTGCAGCAGTGAGTCTAACCGTTTTTTCATCCAAATACTCAACACGACCGCCAAGAGCTGCAAAAAGGTCTTCGACCATGCGGCGTTCATTCACCTCGGGTGCACCTTTAATTAGAACAGGCTCATCTGTAAGCATGGCAGCCATGATGCACTTAGTCACTTGATTCGAGCTACCAGCAATGGCAACCCGACCACCGGTGAGTTTGCGTCCGCCTCGGATTTTAATCATAGGTTCTGCGGCCATGGAAATACCTCAAGCTGATAGTCACAACCTGAAGTCAGCATAAAGCTGACAGGCGCTCGACAACAAGTACTGATGTGAGGGAAAAATGGTGGGTGCTTAGGGACTCGAACCCCAGACCCTCGCCTTGTAAGGGCGACGCTCTAACCAACTGAGCTAAGCACCCTGGGGATGAAGAAGTGACTAGCCAACAACTTACCCTGCCGTCAAGCCCGAAAATGAAATTCTTTCACTGAGAATGGGGATTCCGAATAAAAACCCAAAAAAGGGCAAAAAAGGTCAATAAAATGAGCAGTCCCTCCCAGCCTTGCAGCTGGAGAATAGTTTGTTGAACCACGAGAGCCAAAGAAAATGCTAAATTTGAAAGCAACCATGTTCCAATGAGAACCCACCGGCACTCCAGAAACTGCGATATGCTCGTCAAATATTCACGAGCTTCAGGAGTTTGGCCGAAGCGCATTCGAAAAACCCGAAACTTAGCATGCCAGAATCGAACTAAAAGGACTGATGAGAGCACTTTACCCGATGCAAGCAGAATGAGAGATTGAGAGGTCAATAAATGCGGCAACCGCGCGTATGAAACAAGCATCACGGATGGAATTATGAACTGAAGAATTCGAGTGGAGAGAATGACGCTAGCTAAATTGAGACACAAAATACAAAGTATCACACTTGAGAAAAAGAGAAGCAGAGTCGCATAGAGAATTGAGAAAAGAGCATCACTCACGAACATATATGAGTTGATGAACATGTTCAGATACCAGGTTTCAAAAAACGACAGCGCAACGATCATCGACATAAGCAGCAATGATGACATAGATAGGCCGATGATGCGCAAGATTTGTCTCAAATTAAACGCGGCACGCATTTATCTCTTCCCCCTCTACCTTAGATGGAACAGAGCTTCTCCAAATGACAGAAACTCCATGTGCTAAGGTATTTTTGACAAGCGATAATCAGCCCTTGCCAGCAACTCTAGAAGGCGGTCCCAACTTCCACGTGGTAAAAGGCGCTCAAATGGCAGCTGAGTGTGCTCCTGAATTTGGCTCGACTTCCACCTGAATCCACTCCTGCGGGAGAACTCTGAAGTACTGCCGTTCTTTGCAAACAGTGGGTGCTTCGAGAGAACAACAAGCCCCAATTCACTCTCATCTAATGCCGAAAAAAGAGCGTCCATCCAATCGAGCCTACTTGATTGATTGGTTGAGCGGCTGAGTTCTGGACCATTTAAAAAAAGCACGACCAGCGACTCTCTACTCAGCGAAAGCTGAGAAATGGCACGATGAACCGACACCGCCTGACCTTGACGGTACAGGTGTTCAACAGCGGTTCGAGTTACCACGGTGAAAGCCTGATTATGAATCAACTGACTCAATTCAGAAATCCGAGCCCACCACTTCAATGACTGACGCTGGGACGAAGTCAGTGTGGTCTCGGAAAAGCTAGAAATCCAATCAGAGTCGATGGACGACCGGAACTGACGTCGTGCAGCCCAATGAAGCCACATCATGAGACCGGAGCGTAGCTCAGCGTCATGAGAGAAACGCTGAAAAGCCCCTGGATGAAAACTCTTTTTTAATTCTGTGAGACTGAGTTCAGCACAAAGCTCCTGCGCAACACTCAGGAGTGGTGCAACCAAGGAACGTCGACCTATGTTGCATGGGCATGGGGACACTTCACTTGGGACAAACAAGGAATTCTGCGACAGGCGAACCCACCCTTCGCAACGAGGACTTGCGTCACTTTTCTGACAAGGAAACTGAGTCAGATCGATTGCACACCAACCGCCCAAACTCGTCAGGTTTTCTAAATAAGATCCTAAATTTGCAGCGAAAGACTGCATCGCATTGTGGGTCGCCCCGACCCAGCGCTCTTTACTCAACGACAGCTCACTGCTCACGTTCGTACCACTCTGGCATTGTATTGACGGGGCGTCATATTGCGCCTTTTGTCTGACTATTGCTCTCTTGTTACATTTTGCAAGAGTAGACTCAAGTGCACTCGATGCTCTTGTCGACTGTTGGAACTTTGCGGTCGTTGGTCATGCGAGCCTAAAAGGTTATGCATGTTCAGACCGATAGAGAAAGAAAAGGCCACGGGGAGTGAAAATGAGCAAGCTGAAAGCCATCTCCAAAAAAACATACGCAGGCCGAAAATGTCGGTCATTATTTGGTAATTTGTTGCTTTCTGGCCTACTTGTGAGCAGCGCGCAGGCTCTATCAACACCAGCATTACAAAATAGTAATGCATCTGAAACAGAGCGAAATTCTTCAACCAACGAGCCCACTCCTGCACAAACCTCTGCGATCACGGATCATGGAGATAGTTCTGAACCCCAATCAAGACAGAGTGAGAACGCGGAGAAAAGAACGGTTGAACGTTCTAAAAAGAACGCAACACCAGTCGTTGCCGGCCCAGACCGACCCATTGGACACAGTCTTCAAACCCCAGAAGCTCAACGTCGTATTGAAATGATGATGGCCAATGCGCAGCAAAACGGTAAAGTTGGACCTCTAGTTCCGGCGCCTGCTCCAGCAGCGAGCACGAAAAATCTTATCGGTGGAGAGTATGGCTTTAACTCCACTGGAAATTTTGTTGGAGTACCCAAAGCATTAGTTTCTCTTGGCAGCTCGAATCCTGCATATGGAATTGTTGTTGAGAAACTCCATCATCGGATGAGCTTGTTCAGAACAAATGAGAATAACCAGATCGAGTTGGTAAAGACGTACCGCGCCATCACAGGCCGTGACCCTGGTGACAAACTGGCTCGGGGTGACCTCAGAACTCCCGAAGGTATATATTTCGTAACCGGACGCTTGAATGACGAAGAGCTTCCTCCAAAATATGGTCGACTTGCGTTCACCCTCGACTACCCAAACATCTATGACAAACGAAAACGAAAGTCGGGTTATGGCATCTGGATTCATGCGACAGACGATGCAGAGCGCCTGAAAAAGCCTTTCGACACCGAGGGATGCGTTGTTGTCAGCAACGAAGACATAATCGATCTCGAGAAAAGAATTGCCCCTTTCGAAGTTCCCGTTGTCATCACTAAGGAAATGTCTTCTGCCCAAGGCGGAGAGCTCATTTCTACCCGCAAAAAAGCGCTCGATATGGTTGATGCGTGGCGACTTGCGTGGCAGTCCTCAAGTTTTGAATCATACATGAGCTACTATTCAACCAATTTTCGCTCTCTCGGAAAAAACAAGAAACAGTGGGAGTCATTTAAAGCTGGTCTTGGCGAAACTCGAGGCACCGACATTCGTGTAACTATCAGCGAACCCAAGATTGTGGCATTCGAAGATCAGTTGCTGGTGGTATTTCTTCAGGACTATCAATCAAAACAGCATTCAGACTTTGGGCGAAAGTTCCTTTATCTGCAGTGGGAAGGCGACAGATACAGAATTATTGCAGAAAAATGGTATAAGAGTCCCAGAACTGAGACTGCGCTCAGAGCTCTGACCACAGCAACCAAGTCGTTATAATTTGAACCACTGAACTATGACGCAAGAGGTGTTTTGAGGATGCCGGTCTCTTCTCCAAAAAACTCAAGAGATAAGCGACTTCATCTTGTCTTTTTTACAGATGCATCAAAATCGAAGTCCACTTCCATCAGCGTTCGGAATTTAGTTGTCGTTGTCCTTGGGATCGTATCACTTTTGAGCGCGTCCGGACTGTCTATTTACTTATATAATAAAAATCGCACTTTGCTTTCGCAGAAAGATGAATATATCCGTGAGCTCAAGGCAACAATTACTGCACTGTCGATTGCAAGCGATGACGGTCAATTGCTCCAGAACGACGGGACGAACACACCAGAGCGCCTCCTTGCGGAGAAAATAGCTGATGAAATTCGCAACTTCACAGATACTGAATCCATAGTGAGCGCTTCCGCGACTGACAACACGCTGGCAAACTTGCAGTCCAGTTCGTCGAGTTTGAGTTCAGTCAGTGCGAATCTTGGGCGCGACGGAAAGAAAATTGGAACACCTCCAATTCAATTCGCCGCAAAACCTGTCGCGCCAAACAACAACATGAAAAATGACAACTCTGTCGCCCAAAAGCCTAGAAACAATAAAGCTCCCGCTCCCTTGACCGGTGTAGAGGTCGAGCAAGGTCACACAACTGAGCTCAATGGCCAAACCACCATTCATTTTCAGTTGGTCAATACATTAAATAATGGACAAGCCCGGATTGGAAGAGTTTGTGGTATTGCGGAGATCGCAGAGGAAAACAAAGTTCAAAGAGGGTTCTCGAGAAATATGGTTGCCATACCGAGCGGAAGGCCTGTAGCTTCGTCCGTAACTCCCTCAAATTCATGTGCTGATGGAGAGTTGGTGCGATTTTCGCGACTTCGCCCCACTGAGCTGGTCATACCTGCAAAGCAAGACTCAATTAAGGGAGTCACAATATTCTTTGTGGAGAGCGGCAGCAAAAAGACACTGAAGCAACGCTTTGAATTTTAAGAAGAAAACAGCAATTTAGCAGAAATCTCATCTCACTATTATAAATTTCCCCAAGTCAGCCGATAGCCATCATAAGAGCTGGGGGGTGCCCATGAAGCAACGAAACATTGTATTGGCTTATGTCCTAGGAACTTCCGCGTTTTCGACTCTCATGGGGGGGTTTGTAGCCTGTGGTGCACAGAACTACCGAATATCCGTTCACGGCGAGACAGCAGAAACGGTGGACAGGCCGAACACAGGGACAAGTGGTTCCAATCTTGCATCTGGTAACCTGCCAGGCGTGCACAGTGCGAGCGGCTGGAAGCGAAATCTACCCATACGCTTCATGACAAGTGATGAAATTGACTCAGCAGTCGTCAAACAACTCCAAACGGCTATGAAAAGCTGGGAGGATGCGGTCGGAAAAAGTCTTTTTCAATACGACGGTGAGGAAGTTCGGAAGGGAGTTGACTTTCGTCAACTTTATGAGCCGCTTTCGGATGCAGTCAACGGAAATTACTTTGATGCCAACTGGTTTAAAGCGACCGGAAAATCCAACAGCGTACTTGCAACGACAATCTGGGAGAACAACGCCAGAGATCAAAGCGCGATCATGAAAGCAGATATTCGGTACAACGCCGAATACTACATATTTGGGGATTCATTAGAAGAATTCAGCGAAGGAAAACGAACAATTGTGGACATGGAAAGCCTTGCTCTGCATGAGCTTGGACATTTGTTAGGGCTTTCGCACGTAAAGGAGGAAGAAGACAGATTTAGCGTAATGAATCCATCTCTATTCATTGGGGAAGGGATGATCACGCGCCGACTCAGTCGAGGTGACATCGTGCGTATCCGCTCGGTTTATGGAGTGGGCGACCCCAAGAGAGCAGAAAACCTAGAACTTGCCGATGACGATGCAGAAGAATCGAGTGAGATCTAGAAGTTACAAATGAAATCTTAAGCCAAATGAGACAAAATCCAAGCTTTGTGAATGAGTTGATTTTGGAAGTCTGGGGGAATAGTTGACTTTGAAACGTCAACCACCGCAGCGTAGTCAGATATTTTTGGATCAAGTTTAAAGCTTCTAAGGTTGTTCGAAAAGAATAATTTTCCTTCGGGCTCGAGCAGTTTTAAACACTCCGCTATTACTGGTAGATGGTCTCTCTGCACATCAAACTCTGAAATCATTTT
Organism: Pseudomonadota bacterium; assembly: GCA_041164285.1. Lineage (GTDB taxonomy): Bacteria > Bdellovibrionota_B > Oligoflexia > Silvanigrellales > Silvanigrellaceae > RFOM01. Next base: position 1,900 of record JBEAPS010000123.1, on the reverse strand, counting down.
CTTCGAATTGGAAAACGAAGGTGGATCGAGAAAAATCAGGTCAAACCTATCCCTACATCCCTTGAGCCATTGACAAACGTCAGCTCTAACAAATTCGAATCGCTCGCTATGGAGACCATTTTCTTTGAAGTTGTCTCTTGCCCAATCTAAATATCGTCCGCTGAGATCAACAGACACCACTCTATTTGCACCACACGCCGCGGCATGAACACTGACACTCCCTGTGTAGCAAAAAAGATTCAAAACTCTCAAATTTTGGCAATTGTTGCGAACCCACAACCGGGACAAACGATGATCTAGAAATAGACCAGTGTCGAGAAAGTCGGACAGGTTCACAATAAATTTGAGTTTATACTCGCTGACGGTATGTAACACGGCAGTATGCGCAACGCGCCCATATTGTGAGTTCCCCTTTTGCCGCGTGCGTTCCTTTACAAAAATTTTTGACTCATCGCTACTAAATAACTGCTTAAGTCCAGCCATGACCTCAACGAAATTCAGCTCATCACGGGCCATAAATTCTGCGTTGGAATATCGGTAAACTACCAGATAGCCGTTGTAATAATCTACTGAAACTGCAAACTCAGGAATATCTCTGTCATAGATTCTGTAAGCATTACAATTATCGCGGTTGGCCCACGCTCGTATACGCGTCAGGTTTTTTTTGACTCGATTTAAAAATGCGCTCATGCCTTAGTCTCAAAAACGACCGGTCGAATATTCTTCAAACAACGACCAACATCTACTGTCGCGGCTATAAAAAGCAAGCATGACACGCTCTTGTTCCCAGGTCTTATAAGTTGCGGACCGAAACGTGTAATATCTGAGAAACAACCCTGAGCTCTTTCCAGACACGAGATTGTCTGGAGTAGGCATAAAGTCATCCAGATAATAACACTCTCCTCCATCCATCCTCATAAACGGCAAAGTTACCGAAAAACCCACATCTTTCCGCCGTTCCGGCACGCTAGCGCAGGCCGTCAAGCAAATGAACATCACGCAGAGAAAAGGTCCGCTCAACTCCCGACCTCTCGCCCGTATGGTTGAGTTATACCATCTGTGTAACGTAGACTTGAGCAGCACAACACACTCCCTCTGTTTTGCTAGGAAGCTCATCGGAGCTATCAACCCAATCGTGAGACAAGTGGGTGCAAAATTTGCTAATATTAGTTGATGGACTGACAAGGCATAGGAAAAACATGCAACACACCCTCAATATCTTGCTCAGAGACTCTGCTGCATTCTTCATTTTAATTCTCGTTCTAACACCACTAAATTTGAGTTGTGTCACACAAAGCGAAGAGGTACCTACTCGAAGCCAGGCCTATCGAGACGAGGTGCAGGAGCTAGTGGGTGCAGGTAAGTTGATTGATTGCCAAATAATCAATCAGGAGTGGATCATCCCTGGCGACATCAAACAGGCTGCATTGATCCGAAATAAAGAAAACTCAGCAGTCGTCTATCAAGCATTTTTACGAACTGGCCCAAGGACAGTTTATCAACCACTCACACCTGGTTTTGCATTCGACGGCGATGGCTTTGTAATTGGCCTGAAAGATTCGCCTAACGTTCTCGACTTTCGAGCATTTCAGGATATTCGGCAAAATCTGTGGACTGTCAGCCGCGTTAAGATGAAAGATAAAGAAATCTACAGGGGACTCGTTGAAGCTAATATTGGAAGCGACACTTTTAGAACGGTGTTGCCCACGCCCAAAAATCAATCTGTGCTACAAATTTGGCCAACTTTACCTATCGTCAACAGCTTCATAAACGTCGTCGTAAGAACCGTGACTAATGATGATTCTGATGGCATCGACTCCGACGAGTCAAGTTCATTCTTTTGGTACCGAGTGGATGCGCGGAACGACTCTGCTAAACTAATGGGAAGATTTTCAAGCAC
>JBEAPS010000122.1:0-3358 GCA_041164285.1 Pseudomonadota bacterium | reverse complement strand
CTCTCCATCGTTTGCAACCACGGAAAAGGGGCTGAGAGAGCCGTTCTTATTGCTTTCAGGAATCCAAACAACGGATTCGCCAGGGCCTATCAAAGCACCAATGCTCTGTTGTTGGCCGCCCTTGTACGTTTTGCCGTTTCCTATCTGCGCGATTCTGAAAAACACCTGCCCCGAATCGCTATCGGTCAGGTCAGAAGCTGATCGAATGGAGTCGTAGCTAAGTACCACAGGCAGGTCTTCTTTCCCGCCTTTTATAGGCTGAATAGTGCTGAGGAGTGGCGCCTTATTTGCCCCCTGCACGTAAACAGTCACATCGACTGATCGTGGTGTGAGGGTGTCGCCTAGAAGAACAGTCAGCTTGAAAGCTTTTTGTCCATCACGCGCGTTGAGTGCTGGAGTCCACTCCAAACTTTCTCCGGGCACCCACAATGCACCTTGATACATTTTTACACTACCCTTGCGCAATTCACCGCTGTAAAGTGAACTCAACAGGAACCGCACGCGCGTAGCTTCTTCCGCAGGATAATTCAACTGCGCAAGCACATCGGTGAAATTGACTGGCAGTGCACGATTCGAAACAGCGCCAAAGAGTGTAATCGATCGAAGAGTGGCTTCCTCTTCGAGGACTTTTACAGAGCCGAGCACTGGGTCAGCAAATGTCTTTTGAACCGACTGTGCTAGTGTGTCTTTTTCTTCTTGAGAAACTGAGTTGCCTAAACCGGAAACGATGCCTTCCGACAATCCCGCTTTTGCATCTGTGAGAACTTGCGACGAGAGTGAAGTGCCACTCAGGCCATCTACAATTTTCTCAGCAATCACCTTCACCGCAACGCTGAGCTTTTCAGGCGGCAGGCCAAGTTCCGAGAGTTGCGACGACACAGCATTTGCAACTGTCTTCGCAATTTCGTTCATGGTGTCTTCGGTACCACCACCCGCCGAAAGTCCTGCTGCCACTGCAGCAACAGCATCGACGAGCTGATTGTCCGACACCTTGAGATCGTTCAGATACGAAACCGAATTCGAAGCCAACTCTTTCATGACTTCGGGGAGAGTTTCGTTCGTAATGCCGCTGGCAGAGAGATTGCGGCCAACTTCGGTCATGGACGCCTGAGCGAGGAGTGCTACAGGCACGGCGGGAGATTTGTCGTTCGCAGACTTCGCAACAATTAAACCACTGTTCACAACGGCCATTGTGTAGGCCTTTTGTTCCTCGGGAGAGAGGTCGGCTTTGATTTCCGCTATGGCACGCATCGAACCACGAATGGCCGCACGCAGAGCAAGTGCAGCATCGATTTCATCAACATTCACATCAGCTTTGTTCGTTACAACCGCTTCATCTTCGGTGAGTTGCAGAGGGCCACCGGTGGGTTTTGCGTAACGAACTTCAGCCAATGCAGCACGAGAAACTTGGTCAACTTTGTCTGCGGGTGCGTCTTTTTTACGGAGTTGGTCTTGGATCACCCAAACGGCGTGATTCCCGATGGAATCGTAGTCAAGGTCTGTGAGGGTAGCGGCTGTCTGAGGCACGATCGATGAAGTCCGGCTCGCTTCGCAACCGAAGTAGAGCGTTCCCATTCCCATCAGTCCGGCGGTGACCAAGACTCTGACGAACTTCATTTTAATGACCTCTCTGCATTCCCATCGTCGGTCATGATGGGCAAAGAATTGAGAGCAAAAAAGTGGGTCTGCGTCGGGGTTCCGACATTGCGTCAAAATGCCTTCAACATGATGAAATCTAGACATCTTTGTATTCACACACTAGAGTGCGGCGATCACTAACCACAGGAAATCTCAAGGAATGCAAAAACTGCAAAACTACATTGCTGGTCAATTTTGTGACCCTACGTCAAACTACTGGCTCGATGTCGAGAATCCGTCGCAGGGTCAAATTTATGGAAAATGTCCGAATTCTGACGAGTTGGATGTAGACAAAGCAGTCAGAGCAGCCTCTGAGGCTCTTGGGCAGTGGCGCTCACTCGATGTCCAAATACGTGCGGGGATCCTCAACAAAATAGCGGACATACTTGAAAAAAACGCCGATGAGTTTGCACTCGCAGAATCGCAGGATCAAGGCAAACCCCTCGCGCTTGCGAATACCATGGACATTCCGAGAGCTATTGAAAATTTTAGGTTTTTTGCAAGTAAATTGCTGCATACAGCCACTCACTCATTTCGAACCAACGATCATATTTTGCACTACACTGAACGCAGCCCTTTGGGGGTCGTGGCCCTCATTTCACCCTGGAATTTACCGCTTTATCTTCTGAGCTGGAAGATTGCACCAGCCATTGCGTTCGGAAATACAGTGGTTTGCAAGCCTTCGGAACTCACACCCCTGACAGCCTTCAAACTTTGTCATGTCCTAAGTCAAGCAGGACTACCCGCGGGTGTCGTCAACATGATTTTTGGAACTGGTCCATCGGCGGGGCAACCTCTTGTCGCGCACAAGTCCGTGCGAGCCATTTCGTTCACTGGCGGGACAAAAACTGGAGCACAAATTGCAGCAACAGCAGCTCCTCGCTTTAAAAAATTGAGTCTTGAATTGGGAGGAAAAAATCCAAATATCATTTTCGATGATGCTAATCTCGACGTCGCGGTGCAAACATCCGTACGTTCGAGTTTTTTAAATCAAGGTGAAATTTGTCTCTGTGGTTCAAGAATTTACGTTCAAAAATCCATATATGAAAAGTTCATCCAGTCATTTGTTGAGCAAACAAAACGATTCAAAGTTGGAAATCCGCTGCATGTTGACACCAAAGTGGGTGCACTCGTGAGCGCCGGACACCTCGAAAAGGTTGATTCATACGTTCAAATTGCAATTGCTGATGGTGGAAAATTGCTGACGGGTGGCCGACGCGAAACACTCATTGGTGAATGTGAAGGCGGATATTATTATCCGCCAACAATTTTGACCGAAGTTCCTCACACCAGCAGAGCGATTCAAGAAGAAATTTTTGGACCGGTTGTAACGATTACGCCTTTCGAGTCCGAAGCCGAAGTTTTGGCTCTGGCAAATGAACTAGAATACGGACTCGCTGCGTCTGTGTGGACCGAAAATCTTTCTCGCGCGCACCGTGTTGCAAAGAAAATTGAGGCAGGGATCGTGTGGGTCAATGGCTGGCTTTTGCGCGATCTAAGAACTCCCTTCGGTGGCATGAAGGCATCGGGAGTGGGTCGTGAGGGTGGCGACTGGTCGTATGATTTCTTCACCGAATGTAAAGACGTATGTATTCAAATTCGGAATGACAATTCAGGAGTCAACTTATGACGCGTGAGAACGAAGCTGTTTCTATTTTTTCAGACAATGCTCCAGAAGCTGTAGGCCCCTACCCTCACGCCAAACAGTTTGGAAATATGA
>JBEAPS010000121.1:0-6765 GCA_041164285.1 Pseudomonadota bacterium | reverse complement strand
AGAGGCCAGCAGCATGCAGATGAGAGTGTTTGTCCTCATCCGTTTCGATGAGGGGAATAGAAGTTGGATAGGACATTTCAAACTCAAAAGCTCCAGCCACTGCCGAGTTGTTTGGAAAACTCAGCGCGCGAATGATTCGTTTGAATTGCACCTGATCCAATCTCCAGAGTGCTGTGCAAGAGCTATTTTGTGCGTGCAAAATTTCAGGTTGCTGTCCCCAAATACGGCCATGATCACGGAGATTCCAGACCTTAGACGCAGCAACGTTTGGAAAACATTCGTCACTGCCCCATGCCACTGAGGAATTAAACACATTGGAAGAGTTTGGCTCGATCCCGAGTGGCCATTCGGAGGGTTTGGGCTCAACGAGAAGGTTTCGTGCCATGAAACACAACCGTACTACTTTACCAGTCAGTTGCGATACTGAGATTTGAGTGGTTCCTGAACTCAAGTTGATGACTGGATGTTGCTCTGAGGTCATGTTGGTCCTATTTCATTTTTATGTATTGCCTTCTGTTGCCGGCAAATCGGACACAATCTGTTGAAAAATTCCTTTGATTTCAAAATCAGCTACGCTGTCCTTTTTTGCCTGCAGAATTCCTTGCTGAATTTTGACACCATCTCTGCAGCTCGGGCAACCACTGACAACGGTCTGAGTGGGAGCTGCGCGGATTTGGTCGAACAGATTTTCCGCGATTTGAGTTCCAATTTTTGGTTTTTTTAAGCGCGAGGTTCCTGACAAGCCACAGCAGTTATCGTACGACTCAACGACGGAGTAATACATTTTAAGAAGTGACATCTGAGCTTCCGTTGCGCTTTTTGTGTTGTGGCAAGGAACCTTCAATCCAACGGTTTTGTCGACGCGTACAAAATCGCTTTTTCCAGATTTAAGTATTCCTGTCTGTCCCAACAATTCAACCGCAATTTCAGCTGTATCTTTCACTTGGTAGTTCAGGTGAGCTAAATTAAATGAACTAGGCAAAGAAGCTTTGCTCTTCAAGAAATCCAATTTTTCAGGGTTTTTGAGAATGTTTTTGAAGTCGCGGATGGCTTCGCAACAGGTTGGACAATTGGAAAAAAGAACAAACTTCGGTTCACCATGTGGTGCTCCCTTTCGCCACTCTTCCATGAGCCGAGCAATACACTTTGCTATCTCTATCAATGAGTACATGTGCGCTTTTTTCGCTCTTTCATGGAGTCCGTCCGCTTCAAACGGGAAGCCGCAACACATTTTTTTCTCCAAATCGACAAATCTGACTCCGAGCTGAGATTTGAAATACGTATCTACTGAAGTTGTTGCGGCGGGTAAGCCAAAGGTGTCCATACAGCCACGATAACGGATATAGAAAGTGTTTGGTGCCAATGTGTCGTGGGCTGCCAATCCGGCACCGGGATCCGTCTTAATTGCTACAAAGTTGTCGCTGCTTTTAAGCTTTGGGCCGTGGGCAACTGGCTCGTAGTGAGAGAGCGAAAGAGTAGGTGGTACTGTATATGTTTTTGCCCAGTCGGGTATTAATCTTAGCTTACGTACTGCGCGGAGAATAGGTTGTGAAATGAGCATAATGACAGCAAGTAATTTATAGGTGTAGGCCTTAAAAAAGTCTTCTCCCATCAAGCGCTCATAAACAAAGCCCCACAGTTTTGAACCTTGTGCGGGCAGGGAACCCATCTTGTGGTACGCACGCATAAGAGGGTGAATATTTATGTCTACGGGACAAGCTTTATCGCATTTGCGGCAGTAAAAGCATTTTTTCAAAAGAGCTGCACTTTGAGCGAACATTTGGTTTGTTGCCGAAATCAGTTGATCAATTTGTCGCGCATTTTGAGTCGTTCGAGCAGAGGCTCTCAGAGCAGCAACTCTCTCCATGAACATGAGAATGTTCCGCTTCGATGGCAGGACAGGTTTCTTGCTCTGACGCTCTTTCTTTCGTTCGAGTTGATGCTCGGCATCAATAACTGGACACACCTTACAGCTGTTGCAGCGTGTGCATTTGAGCCCTTGATCGATTGCAAACTTTTCCGCAGTTAAGATTTTATTCTGTGGCTGACCCACGGGTTGTTTGTAGGTCTCCATGAGTTTTTTCGAACTAACGTTGAGAAGTCTGGCTCGAAGAGAACGAGACAGACTTGTCCGCAGGAAAAGAGTCTCAGGATTGTAGAGGTCATCCGGGTCGAGTATGTCTTTGATTCTGCACATGCGCTCGAAATCGGGTTTGCTAATATGATTGATCCACAAGAAAGCAGCTTTTCCGGCAACGCCATGTTCACCGGTAAACTTGGCGCTCTCATGAGGGTCATCCTTCGGTGCAAGGCTCTGAGCCTCTTCAATTACTTTTTCCAGATAATCCCAAGCAGCGGATGATTGTTCTTCATCATAGAGGTCAAATCCGCCAATATTCCAATGAATGATGGCCGTGTGTCTTGGAGTGAGGTGACCAAACATCACGTCTTGTTTTTTATCAGCAAATTTTGAAGGTTGGGTACGTTCGACAATTTTTAAAACTTCGGGGAGAAATTCACTCCTGATTTCCATATCAGTCTTGCATTTCGTGCGAAGCTTTTTTGGAAGTTCTTCACGCGGTCTCTTCATTACTTCAAATTCTTCAACACTGTGGTTGATGTCGAGAACTTCGGTCTTTTCGATATGTCTTATATGTTCGGTTGGCGTCATTCCTGCGTCAGCCAGAGTGATGTATGCAGTTGCCTCGCATCTTTGCATTTTAGCTTTGCAGGAAGTGGCGTCATTTTCTTCGACGGACATGATCACGACAGCTTCGTCATGATTTGAAAATACATTCGGGAAGTCTTGGAGTAAGAACCGTCTAATGCTGTTGCCAGTGATGATTTCAAAATATTCAGGGTGATCGCGTTGAGGTAGAGACTTTATCGCGCGCGTGACTCGTGTTGCAGCCTCAACCGAAGAAAAGTGCCATCGTGAGCCTAATAAATATCGTTTCGGCTTCTCAATTTCGAATGTCACTTCGTATATAAAGCCTGTTGTACCTTCTGAACCTACAAATGCAGACAGGGGCAATTTTGGTGCCTCGCTCATTGAGTCGGTCGCAGGAAAGTCTTCAGACTGCGCAGTTCTTTCAGCTTTTTGAGCAAGCTCGTTTGCATGCGCTTTCATTCCAGATAAAGGTACCGAGATGCCCTGTTTTGAGGGTTCGCATGTGGCCAAAAGCTCACGCTTTGCAATTGTCTTGAATGTTTTTTCAAATTGAAGTGAGTCATGAATACTAAAAAACTTGCGCGCTAAGAGAAACGGTTCATTCTCAATGTCGCGAGTTTCAGCGTCGTCGGGAGCAAAGCACGTCGCTGTTCCCCGAGACGTGACAGCGCGTCCATGTAGAATTACTTCAAATGCTTTGCGTCCTCCATTACTGCCCGTGGCTGCAATGCCGCCAGTTGCCGCTCTTGGTGTGTTCGGGTCGCAACGAAGCACGTAACCTCGTTTACCGATGTAGTTGACGAGGTCTTTAAATGGGACTCCTGCTCCTGCGGTGATTTCAAAATGGCCGTTGCCACGTCGGCTAGGCCGGATTTCTGAGATGTGGTCAATTCCGCGCGGACTGATTGTTACGGCAGGAGCCATCGGGGTAACTCCCATGTTATAGCCACCGCCCTCTCCATAGGGGATCATTGGAATCTTGTATGTGTAAAAAAGCTTAACAAGCTTTTGAAGAGCCGTAGATGAATAAACGTGAACCACTGCCTCAGTAATGAGGGCACGATGTTCCATGCTGTCAGCAGAAAATGCTTCGCGATCGAGCCATAGAGCAGAAAAATTTCCCGGTCCTACTATGGACTCGATTCGAGTTCTGAGTTCGGTAAGTTTTTTTCGAAGTATGAATGTTTTTGATATTCGCGTCACAATAAACTTAATGATGTCTGGCGACACATTGCGCTGTAATTGCGGCAAGACAAGTGTGTAGAAATCTGTTTCAGTGAGCAGATTTGGAATAAATGTATGATGGCCCGAAGTGTCTCCGCCCGTTTTGGCAAAAAGCTTTTGTGAAATATCAGAGGGAAGTGGGGGCATGAGGCCGGCTACGTCAATCCATTGGTCAAGACCATCCATACTTTCATTTCCTCTTTTCTTGCCGAAGGCTCAGGACAACCATTCAGAAGTCTTGTGTTTGTAAGCGCGCTTCGGTGAAGTGCAATAGACTTCCCAATATTTTTTTACGAACGGTTTGTAGTTGATTCGACTTGTACTGCTCATGTGAAGCAGGTCCAAATTGTGCAACTTGGTGGCTCTTTCTGTCAAATATCTGGATTTCCAAAGGAAAAAATCTGGCGTTTTCTTCGGGAATGAGACCCATGAGTAGCGGATCGTCTTCAGGTTCAAGACCACGTGCGTACCTGAGCTGTCCTGCGAGTGTGCTCAGTACCAAAAATGCAGGATTCGGTGTCCTGACTAGATGCCGAACCGTCATCTGGATGGATTTGTATTTGGTGCTGGAGTGAATGTTCTGACGTGTGCTCTTCCTTCCGTCTGTTGCGGAGCTGGTCCAATCAACCTTTTCGCACATGGCAATAAACTCTGCTGGTGTCGAAGCCCCTGTTTGGAGCAAATCATGTGCAATCGAAATCTGCTTTTGAGCATAGTTCAAATTCAGGAGTGAATTGCGGGAGCGAAGGCTCAGTACCTGATGAGGAACGATGATATCTGTTTCAAGCAGAACTCTCAGCAGCTTTGCTATATCTTTTGTTTGCGGAACGACAAATCGTACACCTAAATAGTCAAAAACCTCCTCAGCCATTGCCTCAGGTTTATGGAGAAGCTTTAGGAGCACGCTATGGCGAGATTTCGCTTCTTTCCATTCAACAGCGTCCAAGTTGACTTCAAAGTTTTGCGAGCTAGCACGCCAGCCATGCTCGGAGTTTGTTTTGGTGATGGCCTTAATTTTGCCGAATATCAGATCACGCGCTGCATCAAGCTCCTTCAGCTTTCCATTGAACTCAAGGTGAGAAATAGCATTTATGACTTTAAGCAATGCACATGACCACAGTCTGAGGTAGCGTCGCCGCGGAACTTTTTGACTTGCGAACACCAATAGTCGTCGAGGGTCGTCAAGTTGAAGCAAATTCTGCGGGACAAGAAACTGCTCTCGCTCCTCAGGGGTGAGGAGAACATGTCGAATAAAGAACAGCGCCTCACCAAAAAATTGCTCTATTTGTTTTCTGTGTTCAAATCGCGACAAATCGAAACCGCAATGCCTTAAGAACTCCGCAGAGCGTTCTCTATGTGGAATGTTGAGGTTTCGATGGTTGAGAATATTGTGATGATCTAAGACAACGGAAAGCTCCTGCCATGGCATCGTCCACATGTTTTCAGCTGACCGCTTGCTGCTTAAATAATCAGCAAAATTATCTGGATTAGGAGAAGTGTCAACGTGTTCCAAGGTGCCCTCGTGTCAATTGGGTAGGTTACGTGGATAATCATACCGAGTCCTCGCGGCGAGTCACCTCATCGACAGGGAGAAAAGTCATGAAGTTTGGAGTGCACACGAACAGAGCGAAAATAAGTCGCCGCCAATGTTTCGAGGTAAAGCTATTCCTCGTGACGATGACTTCAATGTTGATCATGTTGGGTGAAGAGGTCAGAGCCAACTCTGTGCCTGCCGGCAACAAGCCGACGCCAGATCCCGCTCCTTACGAAAGGCGTATCGCTCTCCCCGACTTATTTTTGCTTCCTCCAGGTCAACTCAAAGGGCTTCGCTTTGAACCTAAGCTCTTCAGACTATCAATGATCTGCCTGTTAGGAACATGGAACAAACAGAGCGAAACTGTGCATCGCTTTTATGAAAAGCACAGTAAGTTTTTTAAAGATAGAAAAATAGCGGTAGTCGCCGGATTCTCTCATGACACACCAGAGAATCTGGAAGGTTGGGTAACAAAACACAATCCAAGCTATCTTGTTGGCCTTGCACAAACGGAATTTGTTGATTCATTAAAAAATCCCAAAGTCCCATCCTGCTGGTTGCTCTCGCAGCAAGGGCAAATACTGAAACATTTGATTTTACCGACTGCGCGTGATTTTGAGTCTGTTTACCATAACTTGAAACTATGGACTGAATTTTGACGGCCAATTAAGTAACATTGACTCAACGAACTCAACATCCCTAAACTTCTTAGTGAAATTGTCACTGACCTCGGGAGGTTTCAGGTGGGTTTATTTGATTTTATCCAAGAAGCATTTTTGGCTGGCGGCTTCGTCATGTACGTAATCCTCTTCTTTTTTATATGCGTTATTGCCCTCGGCGCATGGAGAAGTTATCTGTTGTATTTCGTATTTGACACTCAAAACGCTCGTGGTATGTGGGCTGAGATCTACAAGCAAGTTGCAAACAACCAAATAGAAAGTGCAATTAGGTTGTGCGAGCGTCAGCCCGCCAAACAAATTTTGCCACGGGTTTGGAAGAAGGGTCTTCAGAGCGCAAGCAGAACAGCAGAAGAAACTCAAAACGCAATTGAGTCAGCGACACTGGAAAGGTTGCCCCTTGCAAATCGCTATCTCAATTATTTTGGAACACTTGCGAACATTACAACATTGTTGGGCTTGCTTGGAACAATTGGTGGTCTAATCAAGTCGTTTGGTGCCGTTGCGAGTATGAGCGGAGCTGCAAAGCAAACTGCGCTCTCAGAAGGTATCTCACATGCCCTATACGCTACCGGATTTGGCTTGGGCACGGCATTGGTTGCCATGGTTCTTCATGGCGTTCTCACGTTCAAAGCCAATCAAACGACAGAGACAACAGA
>JBEAPS010000120.1:0-3436 GCA_041164285.1 Pseudomonadota bacterium | reverse complement strand
TCAGTGACAGCATGCCTGACCTCAAGCACCCTGACTTGGCGGGTGTTGTCAAAGTGCTTCGAAGAGACTCTGTGAGACAATCTCTCCCAGATGCACACGGGACGCACGTTGCCGGAGTCACTTCGGCTCTTCGCAACGGACTAGGTGTCGTCGGAGTAATACCTGGCTTGCAGGTGGATGTGCAGCCAATTTCGATACACTTCACTCAAGGCGGCCCCAAAGTGCGTGGTGTTGATGCTCTCAGTGCTCTTGACTCCGTGCTTGCCTCATTAATCAGCGCACAAGTTTCTGGTACACAATCACATCGTGTAGTCCTGCTTTCATGGGCATTTTTTGAAGCTGATGGTCTGGACTCTGTTTTCATTGATGGACTTGAACAGCGAATGAGACGAATACTTGATTTTGACGTGGCGGTTGTCGTTCCAGCTGGAAACTTCGAAGGTGGTCGGCAACGAACTACCGGAAAAGTCTACCCTGCGGTTTGGGCAGGACAGTTCAAAGGTGCGCAGGGAACCCTATTGCCCGTTGGATCATCCGATCTTTGTTCGCAAGCTTCATGGTTTTCAAATCTGGCGCCCAATAGCATTGGGACAGTGTTACTCGCGCCGGGTGAACGCATTTTCTCTACATTACCAAACGGCGATTTTGGTTATATGAGTGGAACATCAGCCTCTGCCGCACAGGTGGCTGCTGTTCTTGCCATGACCTCTGCCCGCTTTCCTGATGTTGAGATGAAGACTCAGGTCAATACACTGATTCGGACGGCTTTGCCGCTGCCAAACCATGAGGGTGAACGGATTGTGTCGTTCGATGCTCCTGCCTTGGTTCAAGGATTACTTGCTGAGTTTGGATGGATAGCTCGATATTAGAACTTTCTTAGCGCCTGTTCAGTTGGAACAGTGCGAGGGTACGGGCCATTGAAGTGCTTTTCCCACGGCAGGAACAAGGTCGAGGTTGCTTTGCAACGTGTTGAAACTGACTGAGCCGATTTGAGGCCCCCAACCTGTAACGAACGTGTGCATGAACTTGTCTAACGAGGAGTGGCCGTGTTGCCCCGGGGGAACGGGCCTTTTTCCTTCGTCCCAACTTGCATCTGCCAAAATAAGCTCGGATGAGAGCGAATCTTTAATCGAAAACTCAGGGTAAGTGAATGCGATCAAATAGGGCGATTCAGGATGCGCAAGTCCGCTTTCCATCATTTCCGGCGAGCCTTTAATTAAAACCTGAGCGAAAACCTTTTTATTGTTCCCTGGAGCCCTATAATTTTCGAGTTTTGTCTTGGCCTCGAGCAGCCAACTGCGCTCTTTGCCGCTGGGCACCTGGCTCAATTCTATCGATTGAGAGTCACGCCCGTAGAGAAACAATGAGCCGCCTGAGGTTATAATTTGAGACTGCTCGAGAGTGTTGACCGGAAGTATTTTACGGATATTGAGCTCTGTCTTCACCGTTGCCATGCCGTGATCTCCCAGAATGACGACATTTGTGCTTTGCGGTAGCGACTCGAGAAACTCACCAATCAGCTTATCAACGTCCGTCAGGTGTTCAACGGCATCCTTCTCGAGTGATACTCTATCTGCGAGCTGGTGCCTCAATGCATCAAGATCTTCTAAGTACATGAAAATTGCATCAGCACGAGTTGAAGGAAGATAGTGTGCCCAATTCAGTTCAAAGTAACGCAGGTTGTGCTTCATCCCACCCATGGTCACTTTTAGGCCATATTCTGACAAACTTGGATTTTTTCCAGGCGAGAAGACCAATCCGCATTGTCGGTGCAGTTGGCTCACTTCATTTGGAAAGACGTTGCTTTTTTTTAGTTGCGAAAAATAAACGTCACGTTCATTAAGAGACTGAACATATGCTCGAAGAAGTTGCTGTGGGCGTTCGAACGTCACGTTGAAAATTTCGTCAACTCCAGATGCGGTCACCTTACAAGGTTCTGGCATGCAACTAAAGCTCGATGTCTGAAGTGGACGAGAATTCTTAAGGAATACTTCCAGAGCGAGGCCATCTTCATCACTTGACCAGCTGTGCTTGAGCTCGGCCTTTGATGTGGCTTTTATAACCGACGAACGACCGATTGAGTCTCCGTATGCGAAACCTTCATGCACAGTGCGTGTAGACTCTTTGTTGTCCAATGTCGGATACCCTGCGGTAACAACTTTTCGGCCAGAGCTCTTGATCGCAGTAGCAAACGTTTCGGTGTTGTAAGGTCTGACAAAGCCACTGATTATTGCGTTCCCATTCCATTGAGAATTTGCAAACGTGCCATGCATCGCTGGCGAACTGCAAGTTATAGTAGAAATATGTGAAGAGGCAGTAATCGTCGGCTCTTGGACTTTCAGGTGGGTGTTCTTGTTTGCATTCTCGAGAATTTTCTTGAAACCGAATGGATGCGGGTTTGGGATGACTCGCAGAGTGTCTTCAAGTCCCGATGCATTGAGACTATCGATACTCAACCAGACAAGTTTGGGCGAATGATCCATCGGCCAAGAAAATCTCTCTGGATTGAGTCGGCACTCCGCTGGAAATGGCGAAGGAGCATTTGTGTTTTCCGCAGGGAGAACTGAAACACAAGAAAAAACAATGAGTGTGGTCGTAAACAAAAAGATTCTAGTTAAATCTGGCGCCCTTTCTCTATCTTTCGTCACGCTCAACTCCGTCTCAAGGCTGAACCAATGACGCTCTTTGAAAGCTCGCTCAATTCAATTTCAGACCTGCCTTCACTCGAAATCATCGGGTGAATTGTAATTGTGACTGTAGCTACCGCAGGAGCAAATGAGCCCTTAGGAAGTAAGTTTGATGCACCCTCGAGTGTAATTGGAAGAATGGGAACACCACATTCTTTTGCAAGCTTATACGCACCACTTTTGAATGGTAAAAGACGACCGTCGTGCGAACGAGTGCCCTCAGGAAAAAAGAGCATTGATGTTCCTCGTTCCAAATGTTGACGAGCCTGTCGAAAACACTCAACGTGCGACCGTCGGTCGCCACGCTTGACGGCCACGTAACCAGCCGCGCTCATCGCCCAGCCTAGGAAGGGAATTTTGAACAGAATGGCTTTTGCGAGCCATCGAAACTGGCGGTTGATCAGGAACACAGTCAGAATGTCAGCTTGGCTCTGATGATTTGCAACGTAAACGACGGGCAGGTCCGCAGGTGGGAGATTTTCACTACCCTTAATAATGAACGTCCACCAAGGGTTTGCCCAGACAATACTCTTCGCCCACAGAGTTGCAATCGAGTGAAGTAAGTTGCGCCTTTTGTCGACCAACATGGCGAAGGGCGCCATTAGCACTGTTAGACTACCAAAGAATATCGTGAGGAGAGGGGTGACTGTCCATACGTAGGTCGCCATAAATACCTTAGGAAGTCCTGTATTTTGCTTATTGTTGACGGTCAAGGACGATGTTTTTTGTTGAATGTCGTGTGTGCTCAT
>JBEAPS010000119.1:0-3360 GCA_041164285.1 Pseudomonadota bacterium | reverse complement strand
TGGTCTTCAAGGAAGGCCTCCGCCTTTGAATCAAATGGGTGGAATGGCAACTTTTGCTTTGGGTAGCCGTTTTTATGCAGCAAGCCGATTTTTGATCGATGTCCAGCTCAAGAACTTCACGATTCTAGGTGATGATGGTTTGGGAGGATTCGATTTTAGTGCGCCTTTTGCAATTGTAGGAGGCTTGGGAGTTTTGCTGTAATGCCAATTCTCATGGTTCCACCCACTCTGAGTGTTCCTTTTAATGCTGAAAAGCTCGTTGAGCACCGTGCAAGAATGGATGAGTTTCGTGCTGAGCTCATATCGCTTTGGAATGGAACGCTCAAGGACGAAATTAAAACAGGTGCATTCAGGCGCACCCAAATATTTGATTGGCAGTTGCCATACGACGGACTGTTGCAGACTTATTTTATTTACCCAAAAGCAGCGACTTCAAAAGGGCAGGAGTTGGCTCGTATTGCGTCTCTCTTCAAAAGGGAGACATGCCAGCTGCTTGGAAGTGTTGTCATTTGGGGGACAGATTATGTCCAGTACATCCCAAAAGCTGAAAAAAGTGATTCCGTTACACGCCTGAAAGAAAGTGCTCAGCGAGTGAGGCCTTCCGCAAGATCTCCTGTAAGGCTGACCTCTGAGGGGCACTCGTATTGGGGAACGAGTCTTGCCTGGATCACTGAGTCTATTCTGGGCGAGCAACTTGCTTCCAAAGATTTGGTTGTACATTCCGACTTGTCCGGGCTTGCATGCCTTCGAGCCAAAAGCGTTTCGAAATCAGTGGGCGAGGACAAAGTTTCATCGGTAGCATCAACCTCAAAAGACCCTGCTTTTGAGAGAAATTTACGTAGAGGACACCGGCAAGTGCGTCTCGTAATTGAAGGTTCTAAAGCCAGCAATAGTCAGCTCTGGCCATCGGTCAAAGCTCGTTATACTTTCATTCCATTGCCACTTAATGTTCAGCTTGCTGAGAGACGCGGGGGTGAGCTTACAAGTGCTGAGTTTTCACCACGAGCTATTGGACAATCGATTGCGCAAAATCTTGAATCGATGCTTCATGACCTCAACGAGCCATCCATACCGATCATCAATCGTGACGGGAAGTTTGTGACCGTTGAACGAGGACTTGCTTTTGGCCTAAGAATTGGAATGCACCTGGAAGGGCCACAGGGTGAAAAATTGCATGTGATTAGGTTCGATAAGAGCCGAGGGATGGTTGACGCTGCAATTCTCCTGATTCGGAATGAAAAAAACGACTCACCTTTAAAAGTGGGCGACCAGCTGAAGATTGATGAGTCAACATATCCCGCTCAATGAGAGTCACTCATCGAGTTTGTCAGTTCTCACTTGAACTGGAGGGATAACATCTCTGCGTGTAGCCTCAGGGAGCGGTTGGCTTTGTGGGGCACTCTTCTTCCGGTTGAGTATCCGGGCACTCGCATTGATACCCAGCTGTGCAAGTCTCGTCTCATATTCCTGATCAAAGCGGAGGTTGTCCAAGTCGGAATCATCGACTGCTTGCTCTCTAAGCGACTGGTTGATAATGAGTGCAGTTTTCAAACTTTCAAAAGCCTCAGACTTACGTCCGAGTAAACTGAGCAGACATGCCTTGTTGTAGTGGTAGGGAGCATAATCTGGTTTCTGCTTGATTGCGTGTTCGAAGTCTTGCAGCGCAGTTTCATACTGTGTGTCGAGGTAGAGTGCCTGGCCTCGCGCGGAGTAAAGATCGTCGCGCTCCGGAGCTAGAGCAATGGCAGCACTCAAGTGCTCAACAGTTGCTGCGTAGTTCTTTGCTTGGGTGGAAACGATTGCCAATGCGAGATGGGCTTCCTCGAGCAGGGGGTTATTGAGTACGAGCTTCATCAGCTGTGGCGCTAGGACATTCAGTTTGTTTTCATTTTTGAAAGTATCTATGATTTGATTCACTCGTGCTTCATTGTTTACGCTGAGGTTCATTGCATTGCTTGCATGTGTTTGAGCTTTTTCAACACTTTTAGCAGCCAAATGGGCAAAGGATAAATGAGTTTCCACGAGTGCCAGAGACTCATTTCCTAAGGTCTTTGAAGTTCTCACTCTGCCGTTCAGGCGTTCAAGCCGTATCACTGCACTTTCATGCATTTCTAAGTCTTGGTACTCGATGATCGCAAGTTGAAGCTCGCTCTCGAGAAGGTTGCCAAGTTGAATTGCCTTTTCGAATGCTCGTCGTGCTTTGTCTAAACTTTTCTCTTCGACATAAGCCATTGCAGCACGATGCCAGATCCATCTGTCGGGATAAACTTCCGCAAACTTTGAAAGCGCGTCACCGCTGTCCTCTTCTCCGACGGATTTGATGATTGCATTTCCAATCCAAGCAGATAGTTCTTGGAGCGGATAGCCCTTTGACAAGGCAGCCTGAGCGGCTTTGAGCGAGCGCATAGGATCTACTTCTGACCAAAGCCGAGCTTCGAATGCGTCTGTTTCAACGTGTTCAGGATACGCGCTTTTGGCTCCGCTGTAGAGCTTGAAAGCCTCGCTATGGCGTCCAATTGTTAATAAAACCTCGACACCCAAATATTCACCCGCGGGACTTTCGGGACTCAGTTCTTTCACAATCTCAGCCATGGTCGCTGCCTTTTGAAGGGCGGAAATACCGGCACGGCCGAGAGTGTAATCTGTAAGCCAAATCCGACTGAGCGCGGCGTACGCGTCCGGACATGAGCGACATACCCGAGTAGCCTCAATGAGCTTTTCCTCGGCTGAGTTTCGCTCTTCGGGAATTGCATCTGCGAGTATTCGTTGTGCCTCAGAGACAAGGTCAGCGGCGCTCTGCTGTAAACCCTTCTGAGGAGGCGTCTCCCCAAGGTGCCTTGGTGAGGCCTGCGCTGCGCGAGGACTGTTGAATGCAGAGATGCCGGCAATGGTTGATAACAACCAAACAGTCACTCTATTGAGCCCCACACCCACCTCGTTCTCAGGCCTCGTGAGTGTTGGAGAAAACTTTTTCTCCGCACTCGGTCGTGCCAGCTTCCTTTATGGGCTATCGTCAGTTCTTCCGGATTGCTAAAGAGGAAAGTTGGCAGCACTGGCTGTCAGCGCCAAAGGTAAGGCGATGAAACTCTTATACTCACTATTGCTTGAATTCTATTGGTTATTGTTACGGTGTACTATTCGACTGAAAATACGGGGGCTTGAGTTAATCGAGAGAGAGCTGGAGTCTGGAAGGACACCAGTCTTTGCGGTGCCTCACCATGTAATTTTGCTCAGCGCGTTGGCATACGCTGGAAGAAGTGCAACGCTTCTCGCTAGTCTGAGTAAAGATGGCGAATTTGCCGCGAATTTTTTACAAAGGCGGGGCTTTCGTCTCGTGCGAGGCTCGTCTTCACGAGGTGG
>JBEAPS010000118.1:0-6518 GCA_041164285.1 Pseudomonadota bacterium | reverse complement strand
CGTCTTGATGACCAGATTGGTCTGATTCATCATCGCAGTCGAAACCGATGCCGTCGTGGGTTTTTAGTGTTTTCGCTTGGGTTGCGGCTCGCGCTTCATCAATCAAGGCCTGTACTGTTGCTTTTTGCGTTCTTATGGAATCGTTGACGTCATCGAGGTTTTCCGTGTGATGTGAGTCAGTTCTCAATCCAACGATCCAGCGACTCATCACACCGTGTGTCAGACTCAACGTACGGACCACTTCAGGTCCAGGCTGTGCTGAGGCACGCAATACAAGCCGAACATAGTCTTCTGTCGCGTTGAGTGTGTGCGCAAATTCTTCAAGGCCCATACCCCGACTCGCCCGACGCAAGCTCTGGGTACAACGCGATATCCAAAGCAGCGCTTCACGAGGGTCGCCCTCATTTTCGAGCGAATAGCAAGCCTCGTCCCACTGGCCGAGCAGGTCTGCCGCTTCGCTCAGGAAAATGTCAACGACCTCAGGGGTTATGTGCCCCAAAAACGCCACGCTGTTCTCCTTGTGGTGATTCTTTCAAGTCTTCGGATCAAGGCACCAAAATCTGAGACAGCGACACGCATGCGCCAAGACCAGACTGGGCAAATTCTCCTACGTAACCGTGCAACTGATCTGGGAGAACATTAAAGAGCTAAAGTTTTCTGAACAAAATCCGATACGCTGAGAGGTTTTTCGGAGGAGACTGCCATGTTTACAACCGCGCGTTGTTTTGCACTGATTGCCGCCGTAACTTTTGCTGCAGGCTGTGTACCAGGGCAATACACAACCATTCCGATTCCTGCAGGCTCGAAAATCAAACAGCAGGCCGCGGATGGAGATGGCGCTCAAAATCCAAACACGGATGATCCTAGCCAACAGGCGCCTGGTTCAAACACAACACCACCCGGTGGTGCTCCTGGTACTGGCACACCGGCAGCGGGCTCTGGAGTGACGTTCGGCCCGGGCGTTCCTGAGCGAGATGCACTGCGAAAGTGCATGAACCTCTGGGGAACCACACCGTTCAAAGAAGTGAAAGCGGATCAGGTGAAAGTGATGGATGTGAGTGTCGGCGTTGGCGGCGGACTACTCCCCGGAGGACTGGCTGGCATCGGCAATATAATTAATATTGGCAATCCAAGAGACCTTGACGTCACTTCAAGCCCAAGGCTCATTGTTTTGCCTCTGAGCGTCAACGTCGGAGGAGCAACAACCTTTGAACTCATGAATCCGAACGGCTGGTACTGCATGAAGGCTGCCGTTGGGGCGAGAAGTACTGTCAACATAAAACTGCACTGCAGTGCAAAGCTCGCACAGTCGGACCTAGGCGTGAGCCTCAACACCAATCCAGGCAGTGGAACATCTGGCACACCGACGTTGCCAGTGAGTGTTGGAATCAACGACGGGCGCACTCCGGGTGGCCAACTTGGCATCATGGTTGACTCAAATGTGAGTGTCGTGCGTGTGGACAGCAACGGAATTGCAAACTGCCCATAATAACCTCTGTTTTAATTGACCATCGAGCAAATGAATGAAACCATTTGTACAGTCACCAATCCGAGGTACAAGATGGCTCAATTTTTAAAAACATTTTTTTCAAGTACTGCTTTGTCCGCAGTTGCGGCATTTTCAATCGTGTCTCTACCAGCGACTGCAAAGCCGCTTAAAGTCGGCGACCAAGCACCGTCGGTGCAGCTAAAAAATCAAAATGGTGAAACATTCTCACTTCAGTCCAACAAAGGAAAAAGTTGGACCATCTTGTATTTTTATCCGAAAGCAGGAACGCCCGGCTGTACAAAACAAGCATGTGCATTCCGAGATGCGGCCGATAAAATTCGTGAGAAAAATACACAAGTTTATGGAGTCAGCACAGACTCAGTCGAAAAACTAGCTGCGTTCCACAAAGAGCACAACCTAACATTTCCCTTGCTCTCTGACTCAGACGCATCAGTCACTGAAAAATTCGGAGTTAAATTTCCCGTTGTAAAAATCGCTAAGCGCTGGACATTCATAATCGATCCGGAGCTGAAGATTCGCCACATCAACGACAAAGTTGATCCACTGCTCGACGCAAAGCAAATGATCGAAGTGGTCGAAAAGCTTCAAAACACAAAAAAATAGCTGAACAACGGTTGCACTATTTCTTCCAGCGGTCGTGCATCCAAAAGTACTCGCTGGGGTTACCAGCAACCAAAGCTTCAACCCTCTGGTTCATCATCTTTGTATTCTCTAGCACAAACTCTTTGAATTTGAGTTCACCAACCCCAACCAATTCAAGTTCATCGTGAATACAAATGCGCTGAGTCCATAGTCCTGTCCGTTGAATTGTGACTGGAATGACAGGCGCTGGATGAGTTTTCCATAGATAAAACAATCCAGAATTTGTCCATGCTAGTTCACCAAAAAAAGGTACAAGAAGACCCTTTTTTCGACGCTGATCTACCATAAATCCGACAATTCCATTCTGCTTAAGCTCATCGGTGAGACGGGCACTTCTCGACCTATCGGTACCCTCTTCATTCACCACTTCATCAAGTCCGTGCGCTGCGCGATTTTGTTGAACCCATCGCGCCATTCCACCCCGGCCTACAGGCTTGACTGGTGCACAAACCTGTCGAAAGCGCTTTGAAAAAGCATAGGCCAACAGCTCAAAATTACCTGAGTGAATAACCATTGCATAAACGCCCCGCCCTTGCGAAAGAGCTCGCTCCATGATCGCTTCGTTCTTAAATTCAAACTTAAAATTCTTAAAGATCCACTTCGCGCAGAAAAACTCAATTGTAGTCAAAATAAAATTGGACAACGATTCGCGGCCAACCTTTGTACGAACTGAAATGCTTGACTCAGCTCCAAAAACTCGCTCTAGGTTCTTAAGAATAAGCCCCCTGCGAACTCGAAGAATATCGAAAGCAATAAATGCGATCACTCGGGAAAAAATGAGACGCCCACGAGCACCCATAAACCAAAAAAGCATACCGATAAGTTCGAGTAGTATTGAAATCATTGAAATGTCCTCGACCACACTATGCCAGCTCTGGGAAACTTTTGCAGCAAGGCAACCATAGTGATGACTCCTAAATCGGACTACTCAAGTATTCAGCCCTAATCCCGAAATTTTTAAATAACGGGTGTTACTGAGGAGTTCAAGAGACATGTGCCGAGCTAGTCTTTATCTGGGAATTCTACTCGCGTGTTCTGGTTTACCAAGCCTTGCACTGGGGCAGGGAGGGTCTGCACTGCGTATACCGTCCGTTTCAGTGCTCGGTGACGTTGGTTATTTCACATATAAAAGCAAGTTAGCAAACAGCAACGACACGGGGATCAATTACACCTATGGATTCCAGATTTTCGGTGGTAGCGATAAAACAATAGGTGCCTCGATGCGCTCCACTCTCCTAAACGCGACTTTTGCTCTCAACAACAACAAAATTTCGGAAAAAACACAAACCTTCATATTCAACTACCGTCTCGGATTTATGTATGCAGGCGCTGCGTTTGGCACAACCCAACTTGCCTTTACTGAAAGTGGAACAGAAGCCATGGACTGCTATGGCAACACCATAGGTGGAAATCTTGGCGGCGTGCTTCCATTTGGACGAGGAAATGCGGTTCAAATTGACATTACTGGACTCAAGCCAATGAACATTAAAGACACACAGCAGAGGAATGTTGCACTCGGTTTGAAACTAGACGCTGACATGATGCTGTCTTTTGCGCTGACAAGGCGTGCAGTTGATTTGATGCTCGGCTTCAAGTACTCACAACAGAGCGCGACCGTTGACAACAACGGTGGAGTTGAAAAGCTCACTGTCCCGAAAATGGGTTTGCGCATTGGAGCAAACCTCTGATCGAAGGACAAAACCATGGATACTCAAGTCATTTATGATTTTTCAGTAAAAAACATCAACGGCGAACAAGTATCCTTGAATGAATATAAAGGTAAAGTACTTTTGATTGTCAACGTCGCAAGTAAATGCGGCTTCACTCCTCAGTACCAAGGCCTGCAATCTCTCCAAGACAAACACCAGAGCCAAGGCTTTGAAGTCTTGGCATTTCCTTGCAATCAATTTGCTGGTCAAGAGCCAGGAAACGAAAAAGAAATTCAGGAATTCTGCTCACTGAAGTACAAAGTCACTTTTCCACTTTTTGCAAAAATAGACGTCAATGGCTCAAATGCAGATCCGCTCTTTGAGTTTCTGAAAAAGGGTAAGCCAGGTATCGCCGGTACAGAGGCTATCAAATGGAATTTTACGAAATTTCTTGTCAGCAAAGATGGTCAGATTCTGCGGCGCTACGCTCCCAACATCAGCCCAGAAGCACTCGAAATAGATGTTATCAATGCTTTGAAATGATTGAGAGGTGGTCGGGGATACGCGACTCGAACGCGTGACCTCTTGCTCCCGAAACAAGCGCGCTACCAACTGCGCTAATCCCCGGCAATAAAAGTCTTACTTTTTGCTGTCGCCAAGTCTTTGTGTTGGCGATGCTGGACTCTGAAGATCGATGAGATCCTTAAGAATATTCAGGCTTTCATTCAATTGCAAATCTGAGTCGCGGACAAGGATACTTTCATCGAGCATATCCTTTCGTCTTTGTTCTTCCTCTTTCTTTTCTTGTGAACGCTCTGCTTTCAACTTTGCATCCTCGAGAAGCGATACCTGAGCTCTGTCTTTTTCACTCTTAGCCTTGAGAATCTTCGAATTGAGCTCTTTAAACTCATTTGAGCTATTGACACGTTCTCTACTTGCCTTAGCGAGTGCAGGAATAAATTTATCCACATTGCCTGTGGCTCGGAAACCGGGAGCTGGGAGAATTTTGTCATTCCTCAAAACATAATCATTTTCTTTTTCACCCACTTCACTCGCCTCGAGAAGACTTGGAATCAAAATGTCAGCCTGCACGCCAATTTCCTGATTACTTTTGCCGCTTGGACGATAGAATTTTTGTTGGGTGATTTTGAGTGCTCCGTTGCTTTTCCGACCACCGGTGCCCGGCAGCTCTTGAACCACTTGAACAGTCGCCTTTCCGTATGAGTGGCTGTCGCCTACGATCACTGCGCGCCTGTAATCCTGTAACGCACCGGAGACAATCTCCGATGCAGACGCACTGTGTTTGTTAATGAGGACAACCAAAGGTCCACTATATTGCTGTGCCGGATCAGCATCCATTATTGGCCTGCGATTCCTGCGCCTGTCGACAGTCTGAACCACTGGACCTTCGCCAATAAACAAACCCGTCATCATGATACTCTCACCGAGGTCGCCGCCTCCATTGCCACGCAAGTCGAGAACGATCCCATCAACTTTCTTTGATGAAAGATTCCGTAATTCTCGCAAAACGTGAAGTGCAGCGCCTCCGCACTCGGAGGTAAAACGCATCCTGCAAGAAAAGTCAGTATAGAATGCGGGTAATCGAATCACACCCAGACGCTTGCCAGCCAGCTCTATCGACTGACTCTTTGCCTCAGCCGATGCGATTTTCACTGCGTCTCGCACTATCGGAATTGTGGCTCGCTCACTCATGCCACCGTCACCTGAACGCAATACTTCCAATACAACCCGCGTTCCTTTTTTGCCTCGAATCAACCGGACAGCCTTGCTCAAATCCATGTCAATAACATCGATTGTTCCCTGTCCGTCGCCAGAGTCGACAGCAATAATTTTATCCCCCACCCTAAGGCGGCCATCGCGAAGGGCTGCACCGCCTGCAATGAGAGCCTGCACGGTAATATATCCATCCACTTCTTGAAGCGTCGCTCCAATACCCTCAAGCTGGTTACCCAATCGTATGTTGAAATCCTCTTGATCTTGAGGAAGCAAATGTGTCGAATGAGGATCAAGTGATAGAGAAAATGCGTTTATAAATAAATTGGAAACTTCATCCTGCGACATGTCCTCATAATTTTTCATAATTTGTGCGTATCGGCGCTTGAGACGCTCTCGAGCTTTTTCTTCGCCGTCAGGCTCTTTCATTGTCATCACCTGAAACTTGATACGCTTTCGCCAACGTTCGTTGAGCTTTGCAGGCTCGGACAACCACTCCTGTTTACCAATGGACATTTCTTCAGCTACATCAAACTTGAAAGGTTTTGAGAGAAGCGATTCTGCTAGAGTGTTTTTCTCGGCAACCCTGGCGAGAAAAACCTTGTGAATGTCCATTATGAACTGACAATCTGCTTTCCCAATAAGCTCGTCAACTTTTTCCGCGAGGGGAGCGAACTGATTGATGTCTGACCTGAGAAAGTAGAATTTTCCAGGATCAAGCATTTCAAAATATTTTCCGAACGTTCTTTTTGAGATCTCTTTATCGAATGTGCGAAAAACGTAATGGCTTTGCAAATAGAGATCCGCCCTGCGCCGAATCTCCCGACAAGTCAAAAGCGGATCTTTCTTTTTGAGCGCGAGTGTGGGCTGATTTGGCTCTAGAGCAACGGCAGTAGCACAACCTATCAGCAAAGTTGCAAGACTCCATTTCAACCATACTGGCACTATCACATATGATCTCATTCTTCCGGACTCCTTGTATG
>JBEAPS010000117.1:0-3421 GCA_041164285.1 Pseudomonadota bacterium | reverse complement strand
TAAAGTTCTTTGAGCTCATCAATTTCTTTAGATAATTTTCGGACCTTATCTTTAAGCTCAGAAAGCTCGGCAAATTGATCCGCGACACCGTGCGGTGCCAATGCTTTGAAGAAGCGCTCTTGAGAGCGTCGAGCACGCGGAATCAGCATTGAGAGCAGACCATAGTTTTTTCTGTGAATATAGGAGTCGAACGACCCAGTCAGCGCTGCATCCCTAGATTCGACCCAAGCATCAGGCAAAGCTGCAATCAGACGCACAGGCTGATGCTTGTCGGCATATTGCTGAAGTAAGGCCCTAGTCTCCGCCCGCGTTTCGGGGAATCGACTAGAAAGCCCACCAATTGCCTTTAAGGAAGCAACTCTTTGTCTAAATGGCAAAAGATGATCGTCCAACATTTCCTGAAAAGATGTCAGTTCGTCCGGTTGTGCAACCTCTGTAATCAATCGAATTGCAGCGGCCTCAACGATCCCCAAATGACTTTTACCGCGAGCAAGAGACCACGCCCAAACAACCAGTGCCTTGCGCTCGTCCTCCCTCCGCAGGGTCGGTGTCCTTTTCAACAGGCTCAATAAACTCGACACAGCCGACTCACGAACCAACGTGGGCTCAGTGGCTGAGGCCGCAATTTCTTTAAGCTGCAAAATCCAGCTCGATTTGTCACTCAGGTCAGCCTGACTCACAGACTTAAGCCATTCACCTCGAGCTAGCGGATGCTTTTCAACGCTCTGTGTCAGAATTTGCGCTGCAAGTTCTGGATGACTCTCTGCTAGCATTTTATAAGTTACGGCTCGCGCCCGCCAGAGTGTCTCAGACTTTAGCCAGCTGGTTATCAACTCTCGACTCTCATCATTCACATAGCCTTCAGCTAACGATTTCACGGCTAAAAATTTAAAATAACTTAATGCTGAAGACGTGCATTCCGTTGTTTGAAGAATTGCCTGACAAAAGCCCTGAGACATTTTTTGTTTGACACAACCCACAATGGCACAATTGGGATCAAGGATGGCAAATGCAACCTGGCTTGACGCAGACAGAAGTATTTTTTCTTCGGTTTTTGAAATTAGAAGGGGTCGCTCTTCCGACTCTCCGTTTTCGTATTGAATAAAAACGCGAGTCTGAAACTCTACGGGAGACTCAGAGGCGCCAGACTGCTTCTGCATGACCGAAATTTCAATTCCGAAAGGTTTGGCTTCAACTTTCTTCACTTCCGCTTCAAGTTCAATATGACCAGCCTTAAAGACAAATGTGTCGAAGAACTTTCGTGCATTGAATCCAGTTGACTCCTCTATCGAACGAATGAGATCTTGGGTAGTGACCGGTGAGAACTGATGCTTTGTCAGATAGTGACCAACGGCTCTTCGAAATGCATCTTCACCCAAGGTGTCACGTAAATGATTTAGAACCAAGGCACCTTTGTCATATAAATGGGCATCAAATATTTCAGATACATACTCAAACTGATTATAAACAATGGGACGCTGATACGTTTTGGACTCAGCAAGATACCCATCTTGAAAGCTATCCATCAGATAAAAGATACCACTTGCCTTACCATGGCAGTGCTCTTCCCAGAGGACTTCTGAATGAGTTGCAAATCCCTCGTTGAGCCAGCCCTCTGACCAAGTCTCACAAGTTACAGTGTCGCCAAACCACTGATGTGCCAACTCATGCATTACCAAAAAGTTCTTGGACTCACTTCCGCACAAAAATTCCTGCGGTCCAAGTACATTGTCAGTGTTGAAAGTTGCAGTGGTATTTTCCATTCCACCATAAAGAAAGTCTGCAACAAACGCTTGGCCGTACTTGCTCCATGGATATTCATAACCCCAGTAATTGGAGTAAAACTCAAGCATCTTCGATGTGTCCTGAACGAGCTGAGCTGCGCATTCCGCATATTTGTGAGGTACGAGAACGTTGACCTCCCGACCGCGCCAGTTTCCTGAATGCTCATGAAACTCTCCACATGCAAACGCAACAAGATAAGGTGCATGGGGGTGCCGAAGAGCCCACTCTTGTGTTCGCCATTCGCCTTCAGTCGTATCACTCAAACACTGCCCATTCCCAAGCCCTTTCCAACCAGCAGGAAAGCTGAAACGCTGCAGGACGGTGAGTTTCATACGAGGGTCATCTTGACAAGGGAACCAATAGGGTGAGTCCGTGTCTTGTCCCTGAGTCCAAATGCAATCATAGCCGGCATCGGTTTTTTTCTTTTTGTGAACAAAGTAAAGCCCCGCGTTCGGTCTTTCGATGACGTAATGGATTCGGGCTACAACAAGTTGCCCTTGCCGCATTGACTTGGCAAACTTCAACGTTAGCGAAGCTCCTTCGTAGGTATATTCAGCTGCCTGATATTCAAGCCCCTCAATAGGATAAGGATTGATGACATCAAAGCTGTCGATATGGGCATAGGACACTTCAAGAAATTGCATTTCTCGAGCGTCAAACCCGACATTTCTGGCTCCCTCGGACAAAGCCTTCAAAACCACGTATGCACAGGCTTCAAACTTATCTTCATCGAAGAAAAAGCGTCCAGCGAGTGTCATATGGATCTGCCGGCAGTACCGGTGTGGCTCGTAGTACTGACGCGCACCTTTATAAGCAGGAAAGTTTTTTGTCGCCGCTGCTAGATTCGCACTTCCAGAACCGCTCGGTGAATTTCGCGATTGCTGCGTCATTTCAATTTGAGTTTCAAGCCTTGAACCTATGATCATAGCTGCTCCTTTCCTCCGAGCACTGACGTTCTGTGTGTTGTATCCCTCAGTTATTCCGCATGAGCAAGGCACTCTGAGTCCCAATTTTGCCGTAAACTGCTTTGTGTGTTAGCACTCTTGACCAATACCGCTATCTTCAGGGAGCGCCTTATATGCACCCTTTCTTGAAAAAGCTTATGAATTACAGTGACCTCAGCATCACCTTAAGTTCAATTTCGTTTCGAGTCTTAGTTCTATTGGGGGCTGTGAACCTCGCAGTGCTGTCTGGAACAGCGCACTGCATGGGTGGCTACACATCGCCCGGTTCCCGTGCTTTGGCTGACAGCAATTCTTCGGGAGCATACCTTATTGCAGGCGACCGAAAAATTCTTTTGAGGAGCGGCAATAAAGAGGCAGCTGTGGCAACCTCGCAACACTCAGACAATCAGCCCTCTATTGTCACAGGCGCCCTCCTTGAAAGTTCTGCAATAACTGCTGTTGAAGCATCAGCTCAGGCAACTGTTTGTGTTCATAAAGAGCTCTATTCCATCACACTACACAACCGTGCCCCCAGTGAAACGAAGACAGTCAAACTTGCCATTCCGCTGATCCTCGATGGTGCTCGCGACTTGCGGTGCGCGGTCAACCGTATCAATGGCAAATGGATAGCAGTGAATATTCGCAACGGTCGGGTGATGCTTTCGAGTGGAAAACTCTTGAACCTAAGCGAA
>JBEAPS010000116.1:0-4082 GCA_041164285.1 Pseudomonadota bacterium | reverse complement strand
CTTCTTCCGGAGTTGTGCAAAAGTCTTAGTGGAGGGCTGCAAATCTTCGCCATCTCACTTTGCCTCTGAATGGGGCATGATTGTCTTCAGAGGCTCTTAGACTGACACAGCAGTCTGAGTTTTGAGGAGCGATGGGTTGTGCTGAAAGAAACACTAAAGCTTTTGACCAAAGAGCTAGAAACAGAGCGACTTGGTAACGTACGTCGCCTCGCTCAAATAAGGTTCTTTACCGTAGTCATCTTTTTCTTTCTTCACTTAGTTTTTGGATACGGTTTCCAACTGGAAAGCTTCCGCGGAAAAGAGCTTCTCTTTGCGGTCTATTTGCTAATAAGTGCATTGTTATGGTTGGCGGCCAAGCGCAGCATTTCTATCCGTAATGTCAGTTCATTTGCTATTCCTTTTGTCGATATTCCGTTCACATTTATAATTCTTGACACATGGGCACAAGGAAAAGGAATACAAGGACAAATCTCAACAGGCCTACTTGGCCTATCTTTCATGATGTTTTTTATAAGTCTTTCTGGATTTTACTTCAGTAAGTTTCAGTCTATTCTTACCGGCATTATCGCACTTATTTTAACTCTCCTTCTGCACTTGGAGACTCAGGTTCCACGGGATTCAACACTCATCGGCCTTGCGTTGTTGGTTGTATCAGTGGTTGCGAGTCATTTGAAAGCAAGTCGGCTAGATGTTCTTGTGAGGCGGTCATTTGATGAGCATTTACGTACGGAAAAACTCAGTCGATACTTTTCTCCTGCGGTTGCAAAGCTGCTTCAGTCCAAGCAGGATGATGTTCCCCAAGATGGAATGGAGTTGGACTTAACAGTATTGTTTGCAGATATTCGAGACTTTACAAAAATGAGCTCTGACATGAGTGGGCAAGACACTGTCCGGCTTTTAAATGAAGTACATGAGCAGCTCGTAAAGTGTATTTTTGAAACAAATGGTACGCTGGATAAGTACATTGGTGATGGTGTGATGGCATATTTCGGAGCCCCGTCGGGCAACGAACTTCATGCAGATCAGGCTGTGGCATGTGCAATTAAAATGAGATTCGCCATCGCTCAATTAAATGAAATACGAGTCGCTCGTGGGCAAGATCCAATTAACATAGGAATTGGACTGCACTCGGGCCGTGCTGTTGTAGGTGATGTTGGTGCACACTTCCGGCGAGAATTCACCGTGATTGGAGATACGGTCAATACTGCTTCACGTATTGAAGCACTCACCAAGAAACACAAAGTAGACATTCTTGTGAGCGACGAAGTGCGTTCTCGGGTGCGTTACAGCAATAACTTTGTTTTTCAGGGCGAAGATCTACTTCGCGGAAAAAATACGGTCATGCGCACCTATACACTCGCCCGATGACT
Source organism: Pseudomonadota bacterium (assembly GCA_041164285.1). Lineage (GTDB taxonomy): Bacteria > Bdellovibrionota_B > Oligoflexia > Silvanigrellales > Silvanigrellaceae > RFOM01. The sequence goes on along the minus strand of JBEAPS010000116.1, from coordinate 2,712 downwards.
TTGCCATCGTCCTTCAACGGTGAAATGTAGATGCAAAAAAATCTTTCCAGCGAGAGTCAGTTCTCACGAAAACTGGACATGTGTTAATTCGGCTTGTCGTGACATGGCGGTTGCCTCGGTATGTTTCTCCAGTGTTGAGAAATAGCCATTCACCCTGAGGTAAATAGATATCACGACCACCGTCCGGTTTCAGGAAAGGTGCCACGAGAATATCTTTCGAGCCCGAGAAAAACTGGTCGTCTATGTGCCAACACAAAGGGTCACTGGGGTGATAGAGCCAAAGTGGGCAAACGAAACTCTGCTGGGTTCGCACACACTGCTCTCCAGCAGACTCGAAATAATCCAATAGTCGTTCTCTCCGTGCAGCATCTGATATCACTTGCTCCAATACTTGGTTTCCAAACTCCCATGGCTCTCGTGCAGTCGTTCCATGCATTCTTGCATGTGAGCACCAAAGCCCCAGCTGTGCCCAGCGTAAATACAATTCTGAACTCGGTGGTTTGCCATAAAAGCCACCAATGTCGTGCGACCAAAAGACAGCGCCGCCTGCAGCTTGGGAGAGTCCACCCCTTAAACTTGCTCGTAATGCACTCCAGGATGTCTGACTGTCTCCAGCCCATTTAACTGGTGTTTTTCCCATCTTTGTGAAGCCCGAGCGCGCCCACACAATGCCGTTTTCGCCACATTCTTCTCTCATGACTTCCATGACAGTCAGATTATAAAGGTCTGAGTATACGTTTCGTAATTCTAGGCCTGTCGAACCGTCGCTGAAGCGAGCGTCATGAGGAATTTCCTCGCCAAAGTCTGTCTTGAAGCAATTGACTCCCGCTCGCAAAAAAGGACGGTGAAGGTCTTTCCACCAGCTCTTAGCTTCAGGGTGTGTGAAGTCGACGAGGCCAGCCACTGGTGGCTGTGGAAAGCCTTCAAGTCCTACAGGAACCCATTGGTATGGATACACTTCGCCCTGAGCAGTTTTTGCAAAGAAGCCTCGACTTTTAGCCTCTTCATAGAGAGTTTCCGTGGCAGATGAAACATACGGGTTTTCCCAGAGGCAAACATGGAATCCTTTTTCTCTGAGCCATGGAATAAAAGTTTCAAACGGACTCCACCGGCTGCTGTCCCAAACAAAATCTGTACGTGTTTCTGCTCGCATCCATGCTCGCGCGTCCAGGTTGATAACCGAGGCTCCAAGGTTGTGGACACTGTTTTTCTCAACGACCTCTCGCACCTCACTCTCGTTCTTGTAAAAGCATCTGGATAGCCAAAGCCCATAGCTCCAGCGGGGGACATTGCTGACACCACCCATCAGTGCACGCCAGTGTTCCACTGCCTCCGTAGGTTTCGCTTTGTTTGCAAGGTAAATACCCAAGGATGGACCATCGCTGGAAAAGGTAAAAACCTCATGCCTTCTGCACCCAAAGTCGATCCGACCGGGCTCACATTGCAACATTGCGAAGGAATGACCTTCGTTGGATAAGAAAAATGGTGTGCTTTGATAACGGAAATGACCGTTTACGCCCAATGCATCCGAATTCATGACGTCATAAACGCGACCTAGAAGATTTGTTTGTCCAAACTGCTCACCGCCACCCATAATTTGTTTCTGGCCACCGCCATCGATGCTTACGCCAAATCCGCTAGCATGTTTGAAAAATGCGAAGCTTACGGGAACATCACCGACGAGAAGATCTGTTTGCGCGCTGCTGTATATCGGGTTGCCTTCCACATCGAAAATTGCGAACGACTCCGCAGTGTCGCTCATTTGTATCTTTCCTGCATCGGACTCAATTATCCAAAAGTCGGAATTGCGTAACAATTGAGTCGAGTGAGACACCACTGTATTGAGTAGGTCATGTGGACGGGCAGCCTCTCCCATCCAGAACAGCCATCCACTTGGATTGGTGTTCATGACTCCAATGTATAAATTTGCACAGGTTCCATCGATAAATGTGAGCTGAAATACTTGATAGTTTTTAGGATGCATTTCTTTGAGCGCCTCACATTTTACCGCCCTCAACTGTAGGGCGGCGCCGCGGGCACGAGCGGTTAACGAAGACCATTCGGGAGTGAGTGCAAGATTCAATTCGGATGAAAGTTCATTGTTGAATCGCATAATTATGTTCCCTTCACTCCACCTTGTGTGGGAGATGCAATCATGTGTTCGTGCAGTTTAAAAGACAGAGCAAAAACGGGTATTAGTAAGATAACTGCACCTGCGCAAAGCGGTCCCCATTCCGTACCAAAACCTGTGACGTAGCCATTGAGAGTGAGCGGTGCAGTCTTGACATTTGAGCCAGCCAAAATAAGTGAAAATAAGAAGTCATTCCAACTCATCAAGAAACAAAACAATCCTGAAACAACGATACCGGGCTTTGTAACCGGAAGCACGACTCTGACAAAGGTCTGCCATTGAGTTGCACCGTCGAGTGCAGCTGCCTCCTCCAATGCTCTCGGAACGCTATCCATGAAGGGGATAAGAATCCAAGTGGCCAGAGGAAAGTTGAGTGCGCTGTGGGCAAGGATAAGGCCTGCTCTCGTATCATGCAGATTGAATTGATTGAGAAGCAAAAACAGCGGGAGTGCGAGAGCCACGGGGGGAAGGAGACGTGCAATAAGAAGTGACGTCATCAGGTGCTTCCTTTTTTGGCTGTGCCAACGAGTCAAAGCATACGCCATCATGGTGCCACTGATGACAGAAAGCGTCATTGAGCC
>JBEAPS010000115.1:0-4477 GCA_041164285.1 Pseudomonadota bacterium | reverse complement strand
AAAAATTGAAGAGGCACCCGCACGACAAACAGCAAGATCTGCAATTGCATAAGCGAACTTCATTTCATCGAGAAGAAATTCGTATTGCCGATAAAATGGATCAAAACTGCCCTCAATTTTTTTGCCGCGCCCGACAATATGAATCACGTTCCAACGTTCATTAAACAACGGCACAGCGGCAGCTACTTTACGATTGAGTCCTTCAGCCCCAAGACTGCCTCCGAAAACCAGCAACGTTGGACGTTGAGGATCGGTATTAAAAAACTTGTGAGCACTTTCTTTATCCGCTCCAAACAGTTCAGCACGCAATGGCAACCCAAGAGCCATAACCTTTGAGCGCTGCGATTCCGAAAAGTGACCAATCGTTTCGTCGAATGAAACGATTGCCTTTTTTGCAAACGGGAGAGTCAACCGAGTAGCCAGAGCGGGAGTTGCATCGGACTCATGGATTACAACTGGCACCCGATTCAACCAAGCAGCCCAAACCACTGGTGCAGATACAAATCCACCTTTAGAAAATAGACAGCCAATTCTAGACCGCCGAATCTCAAAAAAAGCTTTGATAAAACCAATAATGATATTGAGTGGGTCGATAAAATTCTGCCAGCTAAAATATCTACGCAACTTGCCAGTTCGGATGGGTACGTAAACCCAGTCTGGGTGTGAGTTACAAACAATGCCTCTTTCAACTCCATCCTGACTTCCAAAATAGACGATTTTCAAATCGCCAGAATTAAGAAGCTGACAGACAGGAGACTCAGGATGAGTAGCGATGGCAAAATGTGGAAGAACATGTCCCGCGGTTCCTCCGCCAGTAAAACCCAATACGTTCCGGCTTTTCATAGGCATTCTTGCTCTCACAGGTGTTCTTTGGTGTTCCAAGAGTAGTGATAACTTGAATCTTCCATAGCGAGCGCAGCATCGGTCATTTTCAATGGCGCAAAGGTATCCACCATAATTGCCAACTCATTAGTTTCGCGCACTCCAACACTTTTCTCATACATTTCTGGATGTGGACCGTGAGGAATACCTCCCGGATGAAAACTCATGCTGTACTGACCAATGCCTTTTCTGCTCGTAAACTGTCCATCAACATAAAAGAGAATTTCATCACAGTCGACGTTGCTGTGGGGATAGGGGCAAGGAATAGCATTTTTGGCATAGTCTACAATCCGCGGAACGAAATTCATAATGTAGAATCCCTGACCGGAAAAACAGGTATGGATACTGGGTGGCAGATGAACTGAGCCCGTCTTAGGTTGATATGCGTGTACTGAAAAAGCGTACGGGTAGCACCAACCGTCCCATCCAACAACTTGATATGGAAACTCAGTATAGCGGTGCTGAGTTAACTGTTGATTGCGTTTCACAATGAAAGTAGGATTTTCATTTTCTGACAACTGCAGTAGCCGAGACGGCGAACGAAAATCACGATGAGTGTAGGGTGCATCTAATCTGAGTTGACCCTGAGGAAGTCGAAACTCCCTCGGCACTCCGAAATTCTTTTTCCCTTCAACACACAATACATACAACTCACTTTTAACTTGAAAACGGTGAGCAATGCCTTTGGGTATTGCGAGGTAATCACCTGAAGTGAAGTCGATTTCACCGAACACTGTCTGAAGAGTTCCATTCCCTTGAGCCACAAAATGAATTTCATCGGCATCGCCGTTAATAAAAAAGTCGCTGCAACTCTTGTCTGGACGGGCTACACCCACGCTACAATCGTCATTGAAAAACAAGGTTTTGCGTGAAGCAAGGAAGGTGCCTCCTGCCCTCAAAAGAGGAGTTTTGATATGCCGTCGCTTGAGTTCCACCTCTGAGCCATTTGGCGTGTGAGGAAAGTCTTTGTTTTCAGGAGAAATCCGATCCACCTGTACTTCATGAGTAGGTGCTCGTTTTTGATACAGAATTGAATACAGATCACTGAAGCCATCGCGTGTAAAAACATGCTCGGCGAGCATTTTTCCATCCACTTCAAAGACCGTATGGGGCTTCTCGGAGATAAGTCCCAGTTTTCTGTAATCAATCATTTCAACTCCCACGACTCAGATATTTCAGGATTCACCAAGTTGCGCTATTCTCTCCACCTTTGAGAGAATTGCAAATCTAAAAGGAGTCGTGGAGATGCTAAGTTCAGTCCTGTTTATTGGTGATCCACTCAACTCCCTCGCCTTCAGTTCGGACTCATCCCTAGCTTTAGCTGAAGCTGCACTATACCTAGGCCACCAAGTACACTGGACAACACCAGAGCAACTGCTGCTCGCCAATAGCGCTCCATCTATTCAACAATTTGAAATACTTAAAAAAATAAATCCAGACTCACCGCCAAACACAGAATTGGTAGAGACAAAATCACCACAACATCTCTCTGCATATCAAAAAATATTCGTTCGCAAAGATCCTCCCTTCGATGAAAACTACACTGAACTTTGCTGGATTTTGCAACAGATTAGTTCAAACTGTGTGATCAACTCTCCACAGGCCCTCCTGACTCATCATGAAAAAATGTTACCCTTCACGCTGATGGCATCAGGTATTGTTCCCGATCATTCGGTTGTACCCAGTTTTGTCGCTCAGGAGTCGAAGCATATCATCGCTCACGCTGAACGCCTCTTCGACGAGGCTTCACATCTAATGCCAATTCTGACTCAGGGCTCGACCGATGTGACCTTAAAATTTAAGGTGCTGGTCAAGCCTTGGCGTGGGCACGGGGGACGCGGAATTCAGGTTTTCAGTTCCGTGGTTGAATTGGAAAATTGGCTTTTAAGTTTGTCTAAATCGAGTGACCAAACCGCAACTTCAAGCCGATGGATTATACAGCCATTTTTGCCTGAGATATTCACACACGGTGATCGGCGCGTTTTTGTCGCACATGGTCAGGTTGTCTTCGATTTCGTCAGGAGACCAGCACAAGGTCGTGTCGAAGCGAATCTCGCGCAAGGAGGCAGTGCCCACCTTGAACCACTTTCAGAAGTTCAGTCAGAGATTGCAAACAGTATTGCAGCTTGGCTTCAAAAAGAGGGAATTGTGTTGGCAGGATTGGACTTTATAGGTGACTTTTTGACAGAGGTGAATATCACCTCCCCAACGGGAATACGAACATTCGAACACCTCTCTCGACAAAATGTGAGTATCGGAATTATGCAAAAATTGCTTTCTAAATGAGGCTCAAGTGAACAAAAAAATCCTCATCACTTGTTTTTTTTCCATTGTTTTTGGTTTGATGGCGTGCGTCTCAGCCCCGCATGCCGAGCTACCAAAAAACTGGCTCATCTCAATTGCTGGAAAAATGAAGAATGTTTGCAAACTTAAAGTGAACAGTGGCTTCAGTGCTGACATTATTCTGAACAACGCGGTGAGTTCGCAAGTTGAAGCGATTTGGGATTCTAGCGGGAGGCTTTCAGGACAACTCATCAACAGTTTAGGTGAGGACTATCTCAGCTTTCAAATAGATGAGTTTGGTCAGTTTAAGACCAACCAGGAAATCGACGAAAACCAATCACTATTTCAAGCTCTTGAACTACTGGCACGTATAGGCTCTCTGCAGACCCGATACCTTTTGTGCTCTGGGCTATTCGTTTCAGACAGAGACGAAAAAGAAGCGCAATCGCCTCAATTACATGCCGTACAAGAGAGAACACTTGCGGCCGCGCAAACGTCTTTTCATCTCAAAAGCTTCGTATCTCGTAATCTTGAGAATTCTGAGCAGGTGCTTGTGAAGTCAAAGGTATCTACCGATAATTGGCTTTTCAGAAAATCGATTGCTGAAATTGATTGGAAAGGTCAGTTGGCAAAAAATTCTCTGCAACCGATAAGCCTCGCTGTTTCTTCAGATGTTGCTTCGATTAGATTGTCGTTCCGCGACTTTGATTGACTTTAGCGTTGACTTCACGAATCAAGTCGCGGGGCTTTTGATCATCTTTCTCTCGAGACTCATCACTTTTCCGCCTTTTCGTCTCGAGGGTTGCGATAAGGGATTGGAAAGTTTCAAATGCAGTTTCAAAGTCTTCGTCCGACAAGCCCTGAACTCTGCTCAGGAGTTGCTGTAAAATTGAATTCCGCTTCTGCACACGCCCCATACTGTCACACCGCGCAGCTTGGTCGCTCATCATTCGCTCAAGCTCGAGAGCATTAAAACCTTTAGACATCACCAAACCCCTCATTCTTTACCGTTGGTTCGGCTTGTGAGAAGTCAAAGTTGAAAGTGGAGAAGCCACAAGATTGACGTGGGCAAATCCAGCCGGATATGTGGTTGATTAGCAGAGTGAGTTAGCATCTACGTAATTTTGGAGGACCATGAATGTCTCGGCCAGTTATGAGAATATTGGGTGCCATCTCGGTTCTGACATTAGCCGCCGCAGGCTCAATTGCAGCATCAGTTTACTGGCTGCATTCATGGTGGCTTCAACCCGTAAGCCTCAATGCTCCTGTCACCGTAACAGTTGCCGAAGGTTCAACATTACAGACCGTTGCA
>JBEAPS010000114.1:0-6132 GCA_041164285.1 Pseudomonadota bacterium | reverse complement strand
CCATGTTATAAGCCTCAGCCTCTGCCAATTGACTCGAGCGCCCCAGGCGCGCCATCCTACAACCTAAGTGAAAACCAGCGTACGCCTTATAGGTTTGTGTCTCGCCTTCAGCGACTCCCGGTAGGGTCGCGAGACCCGTGCGAGTAGAGAAGAGAATGGCAAGAAAATCACGACCGTAATCAATACCGTTCTGAGCAGGAAAAACTGTGTATTGCGTCAGTGCAGGGAATACGTGAGCATATTCTTCCATTCGATTTTGCTTAAGCAAGTTTGCTTTGAGCCTATCAGCTTGCACGGCGTTGTCATCCAAACCAAGAAACCCTGCTAGAAGAGCAATTCGTTCATTTTTTTGTTGTGTCAGCGTATTAAGCTTCTGTTGCAAAACTGCATTAAAATCGATTTCAGTTGCAGTAGATATTTCCTGGGCAAGAACATGAACGGCCTGAGGTAATAGTTTCAGAAGCTCTTTATCCTCAGAAAGCAAATAAGCAGCATCGACATCTGCTGCCATACAAAATGGACCATAGATTTCATTATCGCTTCGGCAATAGGGTCTCAAAATTTCAACAGAGTCCTGAACAAATCCATTGGGTATCTTTTTAATCAACTGAGAAATGTTATTCATTGCCGAGTTTGCTGTAGTGACAGGTTCGTTCAAAGAGTCAACTTTTTCTGCCTCTTTGCAGTCAAACTCAAGTGCGATCTCCAATGAATCGGGTGCAAGTTGAGTTGCAGGCCACTGTTTCTGAAGAGCACTCAACGACTTGATAGCACACGTGGACAATCTAGCCATTGCGCGGCTGTTGACAGCTTCATTCTTGCAGCCAAGCAGTGCAAAGAGCGCTATGGGAAAAAGAAGAGCTTTGAGCCGCATGAAAACTCCTTTATTCTTCGGTAGCTATTGCGCAAACGGAAGGGAGCGTGTGAGGTGATTGATCTGTCCCATGAACTTTTTAAGAATTTTCGCTTTCCAGTCTTGTGGCTGATCAGCACTGAGTAAATAGACATTTGCACTCTCAGCATATTTCAATAGAAGATCATCACTTGTCAGTAGTTCATCGACAAGATTGAATTGAAGTGCTTCCGAAGCGAGCCAAATCTCCCCAGTAGAAACTAAGTCAATTTGCACTGATGGACGAAATTGCGAAACATGTTTCTTAAAAAGTGAGTGAATCATATTTAGTTGTTGTTGCTGTTTGTTCTTTTTTTCTTCAGTCAATTCACCAAACAGACTGACTGTTCTTTTGCTCTCACCGGCAGTTTGCTCCACATAATCAATGTCGTGTTTCTTTAGAAATTTATTGAGGTTAGGGATTCCCGTAACCACTCCAATTGAACCGATGATAGCGAAGGGCGCAGCAACAATTTTATCAGCAACACATGCCATCATATAGCCACCACTTGCGGCCACTTTATCAACACAAGCTGTAACTTTAATATTACGTTGACGTAACCGAGCCATCTGAGATGCTGCTAGTCCATATGATTGCACCATTCCGCCAGGGCTTTCGATCCGAATAACAACTTCGTCGCACTTTTGAGCCACACTAATGACTGCTGTTATTTGTTCTTTGAGTGTCGAGCATTGGCTTGCCGCTACGTCCCCCTCAAATTCAAGAACAAATACATTTTTTTCAAACCGAGGTGGGTCTTCTTTTTTCTTTGCCTTCAGTCGCTCCTTCAGCTGATCGGAAGTCAAAATTGTCTCGCGCAAGTGGTCTGCAGTTGCAACCCACTTTTTATTCAGGTTTTCAATGCTGAACTCTGAATGCACCCTGTTATGTTTCTTTTTTTTGAGAATTAGCGTTAACAATAAAATAACGAGAATCAGCAGAAGTAACACTACTGCTGCGGAAACGGAAAACTGAACCCAGTCAGCAAATGTTAACATTGAGTTGCCTCATCTTGTTTCGAGTGAGTTGCATGAGCAAGTTAATTCTAGGGCTTCATCTGCGTTTTGTCATTCTATGGGCGCATGGCCTTTAAAAATAACGAATTCTTATTAGCTTTTTGGCGCCAGCACCCAATTTGACTGTCCACGTTTGACCCTGAATCGGCGAGGAATGGTCGAGTTTTATCGTGGTGCTTTTGTTCGCAGGTACTGAGATTCGTGCGACTTGAATATTGGCTGGAAGTAGTGTCCAGCTCCGGGTGTCTGCACGTTCAGTTGCGAAATTTGCAGCCATGACAGCAAGACCTCCTATCTGACCCAAGTGTTTGCGCGCAGTTTCACGCAGTTTCTCTTTAATGAGCAGTCTTGCCGTCATTTTCGCAAAGTATGTGATACGCCGTCGTTCGAGCGAATCGATTGCCAATGTTTCTATGTCAGATGAAACGTTGGTCTGGCCGCATCGCTCATTGTCGCAAAATACTTCGTGTTTTGTTTTAGGATTTGAGATTCGTTCGTATTGAGGGAATGCGATATTTATAACTGATGAGGTCAAATTGATACCAAAATTTCGACTTTTTTTGATTGGGCTTTGTCCCTCCTCTACAACCAGAAGAACCTCGGCATTTTTGTTGCGTTCTATGAGCGTATCGCTGGGTTTTTTGAAGCCAGCGTTAACGAGAAACTTCAGAATATCGTCTCTCCGTCTGAATTCGGCAATGCGCCAAAGTGATTCAGCAACCATCTGCATTGTGTCTTTTTCATCTGAGAGAGTACTGTCTTTGTATCGATTGATTGCCTTTTTGTATTCAATGATTGCTGAATCCCATTCCCTACTGCTTTCGTAAAGGAGGCCTGAAATGAAATACGGCAGACCATCAATTTTTACGCTAGCTTTTTCTTCATCGAGTTTTAACCTATTTATAAGCTGATAAGTTTTGCGGATTTCAACCATTGCTTTTGGAAGACTTCCATCAGCAAAATAGGAAAGAGCAGAGAATATGGGAAGCAATACTTTTTCATGATCTTCGCCATCGTAGTCGGTTGAGTTTTCAGATGCAACAAGACTCAGAGCTGTTTTGCTTAGGCTCACAGTGTAGAGCTTTTCCGAGTGCTCATGAGCCAAGTTCCAATCTTTTGCAGCATCAGTAAATTGTTGTGACAAATACTTGAGCATTCCACGTTCCATCAGATACAAGACTTTGTTTTCGTCGCTGGTAGCTGATGGTGCTTTTTCGAGCAGTTTGAGCGCCGCTTCAGAGTTACCTTGAGTCAGTTCATTGCTGACTTTAGCCATATGCTGAGAGTAAGTCGCACAGGCCGTGAGTGTTATTATGATAAGCGGGATAAGATGTCTTGGTTTCAAAGTTTGCTCCCACAAAAATACAATGAGTGGTTCGGAGAATTCAACACTCGATATCTGTCGAGCTTATCTTCAATTTTTTTAATCGTCGACAGTCTGGCGTTGTGAGTTTTACGGCAAAGCGATTTTGGACGTTTGCCAAATGAGATTAGGTTTGCATGCGGAAAGAAGAAGGGCCATGAATTTTCGACAAACTCGTATGACCAAATCTACCAGCTATGTTCCGAGCGGCAATTAGGCTTAGGCCTTTCTGCGCCGCGTTACTATCAGGGATGTTCTGAGGTGTCATCAGACCTTACTGACGTTCAGAAATATTGCACTTGCGTTTCTCAAGAGAGAAGAAAGATTGAAAGCCACGGAGGCCCTGTTGCAATGTCTTCCCAAGCACTCGACTCTCCAGACACGGCTGTCGCAAAGGGTGGATTCTCCGCTTCTGCCGACATATTAACAAATCTGCGTGAATCTGGTGTCGATGAATCCGACTTCATCAAGGTGTCAGAGTCATAAATTTTCGTTGCGAAGTCTGCTTCCGAAATTCAAGTGATTGAAAGAGAAGGAAAAACACTCACCGGAACGCTCAACATTGGTTCAATAGTAGCTCAAACGAATGCCGGGTTCACTGGGGGGCGTGACGTGCTCCCAAGTCCTGACCGTTATTATTATTCCAATAATATGCCTGAAATGTTTATCAGTGGCGACCTTTTAATAGTCATGAGCGGAAGTGAAGTATCATACTACGGATTGAAAGCCCGAGAGCTTCCTTCAAGGCTCTCGAGTCAAGTGTGGCCAGGCGTTATTGAGCTGGCACGTCTTTCGGGAGACAGTTTGATACTTGTTTCATCCGAACGTTTTGAAACTCCTTTTGATACAGGTTTTAAGTTGACAGGCGTCAGCTGCGATTCGATCACTCGCCCCCTCAACAAACTCGACTTACAGTCGCGGCAAGCAACGCGAGTGATCAGCATTTCGTTGAAAGATTTTTCTGATGTTTCTCAGTCAGTCGTTTTGGGTAACAAAAAAATCTACATGACACCTAAGAGTGTCTATTTGTACGGTTCTAGTTCAGATTGGCGGAGCGAGGGCGCACAGGTGACTAAGTTGTCGCTGGGTGCCGACGGTCGCCTAGGTGACGTAGTCCATGGCAAAGTGCAGGGACGCATCAAAGATGTTTGGGCTCTTTCTGAACTTCCTTCAGGGGAGCTTGCCGTTGCTTCGAGCAGTGGTCAGCTTTGGAATAATACCGCACGCAATCATTTTGAAATTTTTACGGAGAAAAACAATCAACTCGAAAGAGTAGCTCAGACCGACGAATATGGAGCAAATGAAGACATTCGTTCGGTTCGATTTGTTGGTTCCATGGCGTATGTGGTGACTTTCAAAAACACAGATCCACTCTTCGCAATTGATATCTCGAATCCGAGAGATCCGCGTATTCTTGGTGAGCTCAAAATCCCTGGATTTTCAACATACATGCACCCTTTGTCCGAGACTCAATTGATAGGCCTTGGCTTCGATGCAATCGATTTGGGGGACCGTGCAGCCATTCAGGGTATACAGGTTTCACTCTTCGATACGCGTCAGCCAACTGAATTGAGTCGCACAGATGTTAAGATCCATGAGAGAGGTAGCAGCACTCCTGCAACAACCGATCATCGGGCTTTTTTCATGGATCAGTCAGAATCTTTGTTTGGATTTCCTTTTAAAGAGTATACCTACACCAGACAATTTGAATCTCAGTTCTCCGGCGCGCTCTTTTATAAGGTTCAAGGCGACCAGTTGAGTGAAGAAATCAGAGTCACTCATGAGGGTTTAACTTCCGAATCGTGTGCTCAACAAGGTTTGCCTGCCCTGCCGTGGTGGAGCGGGCGCAGCGTTTCGCCTGAAATTGAACGCATCTTCAAGCTCGCGGGTGAGATTGTCACAGTGTCGCAGAGCGGAGTGAAGTCGTTCCGCTTGGCGGATACACTGGAGTTGACAGAGGCGGTGAGCTGGGAAGCAGACTGCAAGTGATTTGCTTCCGTGGAAAAGTTTAACGATAGCTGTAGAAGCTGCTCATACGAAGGGCAGTTTCTTTTTCTTCATTCATGAGAGACATATTTGTTGACCGAGGGTTGAGTTGCTGTCAGAGTCAGGCTCACACACCACTCGGGCTTAGGAAGCCAAAAATTTTCAGATCCCAGCAATTTAATTTAACGAGCTCATGAGCTTGCTGGAGAACTTATGGTGACCAAACTTACTCGAAAACGTACCCCCATCGCCCTGCTGCTCTTCCCTCTGTCATTAACTCAATTTTCTTGCGGCGAGATGGAGGGTATGAAAAAGAAAGACTCTGAGCGCAGCATGAGTTCAATTTTGTCATCCCATAGACTGATTGATTTGAGTGATTTCAACTTTGAAAGTGAAATTATTCTTCAAAGCGGGAGAAGCCTTGTTTATTTCAATGCGTCGTGGTGCACGCCCTGCAAAAGCATGAACTTCGTTATGGATCAAGTTGCAAACGAAACATTTGGCAAAAACAAAGTAGGCTTAGTAAATAAAGATGAATCACCTGTTGTCGCCCAGCGTTATGGAATTACTTCGGTGCCAACGGTTCTTGCGATTGAAAACGGTGAAGTTGTAGGGCAACTCAGCGGCTACTCAACCAAATCAAAAGTTTTAAGTCTACTCGAGTAACTAACTTTACGGGGAAACCCTTGTTTCACGTTCGAATAGTCCCTCGAATTGATTTTTAGTTGTCCTCTTTTGGCTGCTAACATTTGGTCTTTGTTTATAGGTTTTTCAGTTGTTGTATGTTTGGGTTTTTCCCAAATAATCACCATGATTCAGTTTTTTTGTGTTTGAAAACTGGCCCGAACCTTGCGTCTCATCTGACGTATGATTT
>JBEAPS010000113.1:0-4677 GCA_041164285.1 Pseudomonadota bacterium | reverse complement strand
CAATGCGCTGCCGTATACAAACGGATTTTTAACGGATCTCCTTCCGAAGGAAAACGATACGCATCTGCGTTCGATGGAGGAAAAACATTATCTCCACTTTCTCCGGGAGCTTTCACTTCTCCAGTGTTTTTTGGATATTCAACAAGGACGCTGCATCGAGTGACATTACCTTGAACTTTTCCATTCGAGTTGCGCGCGAGCCCAAGAGGATCTCCCTTTTTGCGTGACGTGACGTAGATGTACCCGCCAGAGGTCTTAAGGCCTTCGTAATTCGTGTTGTCAATCGAGTTTGCTGTGAAGTCTTTCGGTGAAGCTGTATCGAAAAGTCTGATGACTCGATTTCGGTGAACGGAAGCAGCCGGATTATCCACTTCCCCACTACTACGTATCTGCGGGGCTTTGAGCACACTCGAAGTTTTTGAACATCCAATGCCACCTGCGCCACTCCGTCCGGGAGCGCAGGCTATTAAGAGCAATAGTGGCAATGAAGTAGCACCAAACAACAGGCGATAGCTCATGAGTCACCTCTAAGTGGCTATCGACAAATTGCAGAGGGACTCGAGAGCTTTTTTTGATTCCGGTTAAATGACCGATTTTAAATTATTAATTTAGGAGGGATGGGGCATAGAGCCCTCACTTTCCGTTGGTCATGACGTCGAAAAACTTAGACCCCGAACCCATGATGATACGTGTGTCGGGGCCAATGCTGGTGCGGTAGGCCTCGAGTTTACGAGTGAACTCGTAAAATGCCGGATCTTGGTTGAGCACGCGTGCGTAAATGGCAATTGACTTGGCCTCGGCGTCGCCCTTGATTTTCTGGGAAGTGCGATAAGCGAGTGATTGAATTTCTTGAACCTCGCGGCTGGTTTTACCTTCAATTTTTGCTTGTTCACCGCGACCAATCGAACGGATTTTTTCCGCAATACGCTCGCGCTCGGAAATCATGCGGGAATACACTTTCTTTTGAACACTCGCCTCGTACATGATACGGCGGATCTGAACATCAATGAGTTCAATTCCAATAGGCATGAGCTCTTTTGATGCCCTGTCGAGGATGATTTTTGACAGGTTTTCTCGACCAATTTCAACCTTTTCGATATCGCCAACAACTTCTTCCTCAAGTGTGGCTTGTCCTTCTTCTGCCTCTTTCATTTCTGCACGCTTGCTGACGACATCAAAAATAGCGTTGCTGTTACGCACGGCCTCAACCAGATTGTGGCTCGAAATGACATCGCGTGTGGTAGCGTCAAGAATTGCGTCGAGACGCGACTGTGCACCCTGTTGACTCTGCACCGTTTGAATAAACTTAAGCGGGTCTATGATTTTCCAGCGTGCCGTTGTGTCGACGGTGATGTACTTTTTGTCGCGCGTAGGAATTTGGTTGGGGTAGCCATCCCAGTTGAGCATACGCAGGTCAATGATGCGCACTGTTTCTACGAAGGGCCACTTCCAATGCAGGCCAGCTTCTTTCACCATACGGACTGGTTTACCGAACAGGGTAATAACAACCTGCTCGCCTTCCTTGATTGTATATCCGGCACCCATTGCCAAGATAAATACGAGGAGAGTCGTGAATGAAAATTTAATCAGTTCTTTGTTGTTATTCATGGTGTTTGAATTCCTCACTTCTTAACCGCGCTTGAGTCAACCGGAACGACATTGCCCTTGCCTGAGTCATACACGGGCAGCACACCTTTGAGGTCTTCATCTACGACGGTGAGATTCTGAACTTTCCCAAGAACATCTTGCATGGCTTCAATGTACAGTCGTCGTCGTGTGACTTCAGGAGCTTTGCGGTATTCTTTGATGATGGCATCGAGTTTTTCACTGTCGCCCTTTGCACGGTTTTCTACCGATGTTGCATAGCCTTCAGCTTCTGAAATCATTTTTGCAGCGGTACCTTTAGCTTCTGGAATCACCTGATTGTAAATTTTTTCAGCTTGGTTGATGAGTTGCTCTTGTTCCTGCTTTGCTGAGTTGACTTCATTGAATGAGGGTTTCACTGGTTCTGGCGGGTTCACATCCTGAAGTTTTACAGCCACAATTCGAATACCAATGTCGTATTTGTCCATCGTTTCTTGAAGGAGTTGAGTGGCTTCGCTTGAGATTTCGGCACGGCCGACAGTGAGAACGTCAGTCACGAGGCGGTCACCCACCACGCGGCGAGTCACAGCGTGTGAAATGTCGCGGAGCGTAGCGATAGGGTTTTTAGCGCGGAATAGATATTTTTGCGGATCAGAAATTTGGAACTGAACCGTCCACTCGACATCCGCCACGTTGAGATCACCTGTGACCATCAGCGACTCTTCGTCGAAGCTTTGGGTTGAGTACGCGGTGCGCTGGCCCTCACTGCTCAATGAGCGGAAGCCAAACTCCTGCTGCAATATGAGTTTTGTTTTGACCTTGATAGCAGAGTCGACCCAAAATGGGATTTTGAAATGAAGGCCCGATTCTTCTGTTGAAGCGTATCTGCCAAACCTGAGAATGACGGCCTGTTCGTCAGGCTCGACTGTGTAGAAAGATGTAAAAATCGCGACCAATCCTAAAACACCAGAAATCATCCAATATGCAACTTTATCTTGCATGTTTGAATTCCAATCCTTTGGTAGCCATGAGCGCCACCCAAACTGGTACTCCTTGTTATTCATCACAACTCCTTGGTATTTATGAATGCGTCGAACGGTAACACAGATAGGCCAATAAAAAAAATTGGCTTTAAAGCAGGAAATCATTCGAAAAATGTGAGGTTTGATGTGGGTCGATTGGGAGTGTTGATTTGGTTGTGCTGTGGGGCTCTGGGCTTGGGGATTGTCGTACTCAGCGCCAACAGAAGACAAGTTCCGGTGAGCAAGGTTTGGTATTTCACGGCATTTTTGCTAGGCCCCATTTTTTTGGTGTTTGTGATTCCATTGTGGCTAGGCAAATGGGGCGAACCGAAAAAGTAGTTGGCCAACAGTTCAGCTATACCGTCTCTGCAGATTCATTTCTCTTCAGCAGAAGAAGGGTCATGTCGTCTTCATTGCTCGGATCCTGCATGAAGGCTCTCTTGTTGTTGTGTAAGGTTTTCATGAGCATCATTTCAAAGCTGTGCTCACCGGCAAGAATTCGTTTTTTCAGTTGGCCCGCCCAAGAAAGAATGGTGACACCCACAGGAACGATACCGTCAGAGTAAATCACTAACAAATCTTCCGGACCAATGACCTCGGTCTTGGAAGTCCAAATGGGATCGCCCATGAGCTCACCTCCGAGTCGCTCACCCGCAGTCGTGACATATCGCAACCCTTTTTTATTGAGTATTAAGCCGCCCGGATGACCTGCAGACGTAATCGTAACTTCATTGCTCTGCGGATCGAGCAGAGCCATCATGGCTGTGCAGTTTTCATTTTTACGCAGTGCGGAAAGGCCTTTGTGAATGCACAGCGGCGCACTCGCCAAGAGCTCTTCTCGTCGCTTCTTATCTGCAGGGTAAGGCTCGACTGCGAGACGCTGGCACCACAGGCTCCAGTGTGAACAAATGACGCTCGTCGAGAGTGATGACCCCACGCCGTGACCTGTGACATCGGCGAGGCAAACAGCGAGCATTTTTTTGCCTTCTGCAAATTCGATTTCTCGAATATCGAACCAATCGCCTGCAAGGGCTTCAGCGGGATGGTAAGTGGCACGCCATTGCCAGTGAGTTGTCTTGAATTTTTTTTCAGGAAGCATGCGTGCCTGCACGTCATGCCCAACTTTAAGCTCCTTTTCAATGAGTGCCTTGTGTGCCATTTCTTGACCAAACGTTTGCATACGCTTGGCAACTGAACCCACCTCAAGCAAACCCGCAGTCAGTAGTGCCGGCATGAGCATCATGTGGCGCCAATCAAGTGGGTCAGTGAGCGATACTGCTCCTGCAATTGAGTTGAGGAGCTCATCTGCATTGACACTTCCGTGCATTGCGAGTGTTGCTAAAGCTAAAGCAATTTGAACTTGTGCCATGGTTTTGGTGAAGAGGCTTGCTGTTTGGTTTTCTGATTCTCTGAGTTTCCCTTGAGAATTTTTTCGAAATTTTCTCCCGACAATGACAGCAACAACAAGGCCTATTCCAAAAGCAGAGCTGAGAGTGTCAGCAATGAGGGTTGAGTTGACTTGGTAGTTGGGCACGAGCCAATGCCCAGCTGTGAAAATGCTCGAAAAAAGCAGGACCGCAACAGCCCTATGCCACACGCGAGTTGCTATCATTCGGGCACCCATGAGTTTTTCTAAGAACATGAGCAGGAAGACAAACGAGGCACCCAAACAGGAGTAGTTGACCATGTTCCGAACGAGGGAAAGCGGTGCTGATTCCCCTACAAAGCCAAAGTAGGTGTGAATGGAACGCAGCGCACCAAATGCAGAAAGCATAAGCATGTCAGGGCTATAGTCAAGCACTGCTGCAATAGAGCCTATGACGAGAGAGAGGCCTACCAAGAGTTGCTTTGAGAGAGCTACACCACTCGCCTGATTGGATTGAAGTGCTGTGTACGTCGATACGTGATCTGGTTTGACTAAAGCGATTGGAAGGTTTGTAGGACCGATTATTTGAAAAGTTTTGTAATTGATAATGAAATTGAGGCCATCAGGCTGACTGATTTGGTTGTAGGTCAAGCCAAAGGTGACATCATTGAGTTTTCCATACTCGGCTTAGCCCGACATATTTTT
>JBEAPS010000112.1:0-3049 GCA_041164285.1 Pseudomonadota bacterium | reverse complement strand
CAAGCATGACTGAAATGCGAAGAAGGGAAGAGCGACGGCTACAAATTGCAGATGAGGGAGTAATAGCTTCTGAAGAGATTAATGAAATACTCGGCGAAGTTCCGCTCGAAACCGTGCGTCGCACCCTTGAAGAATTGAGAGAACTTCGCTCGGAGTTCCAACGTGCGGACAGAAATCCCTCTGTTACTGCCGCTCTAGTTGCTTTTGTCGATCTTTACAGACCGCGCTTGAAAGAGTTGTTCGGAATAATTCCAGAAGAAACAGTAGATATTTTTAAATGGTTCCGCTGTGAGGTGGATAGACTTCTTAATGTGGAAGCTGAGCATGCTTATTTATTAGGCAGGCTTCAGGCTACCCAAAAACGATTGGCATTACTTTTGCGCGGTCATAATGAAACAATATTGAGAGAAAGTTGTTCTCGAGTCGAAAAAATTTGTCACGACAATTTCCATGTTGATTTGGAGCTTGAGTACAAGATAGACCTGGCAAAGCAGGTGAGTAGTCTGCCAAATATTCTCAGGGAATGCAGAGTCATATTGAGTGATCTGAGTTATGGTCGTGCAATAGAGGCTTTAAAATGGCAAGACTTGTACAGGTGGACGTTGTCAATGGAAACCAGTTTTCAGGCATTGTCGCTGGAGCTGTACTTGACGAAAACTGAAGAACCAACAGTAGTGGCTCCGGTAATTGAAGATGCGCGCGCAATTGTATGACTATCGTGGGGATTTGACCATGTTTGTAGATGCATTAAATCGACTCGGCTGGTTATTTTACGCAGTGAGTGCCATATTTGCCAGTTCGATTGCAAGTGAGGCAAATGCGAATCAAACTAAAATTAACTTTAACTTCGTAACTCGTCAGGTTGTTTTCTATGGACTGTATGTTCCCCAAAGTGAGAACAAGGCTGACGGTTTGTCCGCAGAGCTTTATGCACGTCGTGATGGAATTGCTCACTTAACTGCCAAACTCCAGGAGTCATGTAATGGTATCCCCGTATCCGAGGGAACAGTTAGACCATCTTCGAACGCAGGTTGGATTTCCAGCGTTCGTTCTTTGGGAAGCGAAATCTACAATAATGGCGTTCTAAAAATTTCTCTGACTGCACCAGTGCGTGAGGTGTTCAAGGAATTTCCGTCGAGTTCATTTGTGTTGAGGTCCAAGTCGGGTGCGCCGCTTGTTCTCCGATTTCCGGTGATCCCTCTTGATAAGATTACGTGCGGTAAATTGAGTGTTCATGTGGGCAGTAAGAAGGTTGATGTCAATCCTTTTGCAGTGACCAGGGAGTCGTCAGCTCAGTCGGTACAGCTTGTTTTTCGAGGTGCAACACTGGTACCGTCCAAATCCGAAGATATCAAAACCCTTGAGGAATCGAATTTATTTGCATCGTTATCTGCATCAAAAGATGCAGATAGTACGAGCAAAATTCCTGCTGTAACTTCGCCTGTTAATGAGTGAGATATGTCAACTGCAGTTCTCGTTCCTCTGACTATGTTTCTTTTGAACGAAGCTACTAGAGAGCTATACGTGTTGCCTGCTGAGGCTGCTTCAAAGTTTGAAGGTGCTAAACCCTGTGTTTCAATTCGGAATACGTTCAGTAGTCCTATTTTTTCCAGTCAGACACTCGACCAAATGTGTGCTTATTTGGCACAACAAACTCTGCCGCGCCTAACCAGGTCTTTGAAAACGACTTGGTCGTCGGACCATGGTGCCAAAGTTGGAATGACTATCAGAAACTTGGTAGAAAGAGGGAATAGCCGAGAAAATGCGCCAATCTGGCCTCCTGATATTCCATTTAGTGTTGCCGGCCTCAGTCAAATGTCGGGTGTCGTCGTTCTGTTTGGCGTCAAAGCTGTCGAGCAACAGCAGGCCAGTTTAGAGCGAGTCGATGTTTGGGCTCAGAACAATGGTCTGTTTAAGCGGACTTATTGGAGTCGATCAATCAACGATCCAACCCGTTTCCTTGATTCGGCAAAAGTCATTCAACGACTTGGTTCTCAAATTCGAAGAACTTGGGCTGCTTCTCCCCCAGCTCTAGACTCGTCAGACAAGATTAAGATTTTGGTTGATAAAAAAGTTTCGGAACGAGAGCTTTCAATGCTTGAAACGATCGTAGGTTCTTTTGCCAAAAGTAAAACTGAAATTTTACTGTCGCCGATCGGCGTTCAAAAGGATGGCATTGTGTTTCAAACTCTTGTCGGTCGCGACAAAATTCAAGAGCTTCAAAGCAAGCTTTCTAGCGATCTGAGTGGATACAAGCTTGAGGCAATCAACGATGGAACGGTAGATATATCAATGAAATTATCTGGTGCCCGCTGAATTTGGAATTTTTTATTTATGTCTGAAATGCCGCTGTACCTCGATTATTCTGAAGACATCCTTGAGGCTGCATTTGATCTCATTACGTCTTACGCTACAAATTCTGACAAGAAAGAATGTCAATTAATTTTTTTAAAGAGGGTTAATAATGCAAATCGTAAATCCTCTGATTCAAGCAAGAATTTAATCAAAAAACATATCTCAATTGCAAGCGAAGTTGTATCGATTAGGTCGCTGCCTTTTCTTACAAGCGAAATGTCAGAGTCGCTCACAAGATTGCAAAATGAATTATTTGCAAGTTGGAATTTACTATTATCAACGAACTCTCAACTGTCAGAGGCATTTCGATATCCAGAAGCCTCTGTTTTTGAAAATATTGACTCATTGATTCTTACTTTTCTTGAATGGATGAGTGACGTTGACTTTCTTGAAGCTTCTGGAATTGAGCAACAGAGGTATTTAAGTGAATTTCCTTCAGACATAACGGTGGTGGTCGTTGACAAAGGAATATAAGCAGATTTGGCGCCTTTATTGTGAACGAAGCCATCCGTCGAGCATGGTTGGGGAAACGCTGTCGCTCAATCCTGAAGAAAGTCATCTTGCCACTCAAGTGTTGCGTCTAAAAGAAGGTGAGATGGTGGAGCTTGCGGATGGTTTTGGTTGGACTGCCTATGGACAAATCATGCTTGCAAAAAAACGTCAGCTAGAAGTTGCAATACATGACCAGTCCTTC
>JBEAPS010000111.1:0-4082 GCA_041164285.1 Pseudomonadota bacterium | reverse complement strand
TCCACTCCTGCGATCCTTTTGTGATGTACAAATCTCAGGGATAGGACAAGAGAGCATGATACTTCGACTGTTGCGAACCTTCACGTTCGCTTGGCTGTGGATGATTTTTTTTGCATTTCTTGAACAACCAGCGGCGGCTTCGCAGTATCAATTGCCTGGCCAAGCGCAACAGATCTGGGACGACTTTAAATTCAATCTCCTCGCACTTCATTCCTATCAACCTGGCTGTGAACCCGCTCAGATCCGCCCAGCCGAAGGAACAAGCTACCAAGGTGTGATCATTTTATTGCACGGCTTTACCTCGTGCCCAAAGCAGTTTTTTAAGATGGCAGATAGCTTTAGTGAACGTGGTTTTCACGTGTTGATTCCAACGCTGCCCGGACATGGACGGGCCGGCGACAACGAGCTCGAACATCAGGAAGAACTGCCCGGTGCAAGGAATTGGTTCCTCTATAGCTCGTTCGCCCATTGGCTCAACCGGCTTGCGCGGAGCGTCGCCTATGGTGATGTGCATATTGGCGGATTGTGTTTGGGGGCCACAATAGCAACACAGGCAATGCAAATTGAGCCCGATCTCTACACGAGAGGTCTTCTGTTGAGTCCATTTTTTGAAGTTTCAAAACCATTGCTGGGGCGGATCGGCAGACTTGTGGGTCGAGTGGCCGATGTGATCAACATTGAACATCAACTACAGGTACCCATTGCTCTGCAAGATAATCATGTGTGCGAGAATATTGAGCGTAAGATCCACGGCCGTGCCGGATACTGCAAGGTGCGCCTGACTCATCTGATTGGAGTGTCGCGCTATGCTTACCAAGTGAAGAAAAACTGGCGCGACATAACACCAACTCTTCAAACACTCATTGTGGAAAATGATGAAGTTGCGCGTCCACAAACCACACTCAAACTTTTAGGCTCAGCCGAAAGCTCCGCAAGCGTCGACTTGCACACCTGTGTGCTCAATCAAAAAGTGACTCACTCGATGTTTTCACCCACGGATCTTCCGCTGCCCAAGCCTTGGCTGCCGGAACTGCATTCTTCTCTTTCGGAGTTTTTTGAGTCGGGAGAATCGGTGGAGCACAGCGGTGAGAGTCGATACGCTTGGTTGGACTCAAATAGGCGAGTGAAATCTTGCGCATTGTTTCCGACAGAGAGCCGAGAAAAAGTCAGCTCTTTCGAGCAAATTCAATAAACAGAGACTGGGACCGAACCGCCTCCTTGCCCCTGCGCAGTACCCGTCTATACGTGCCGTCGCGCATCATCTCGTGAGCCTTCACGTTATCTGCAAGTCCGGTGTTCAAGATTTTCAGAATCTTTTCTTTACCCTCTGAGTCCTGAACTGGCCAAACACACTCAACGCGCCTGTCCATATTGCGCGGCATAAAGTCGGCACTCCCGAGGTACACCTCGGTGCGCGCACCCAGACCGAAACAATAGATTCGAGAGTGCTCCAAGAATCTGTCAATCACGGAAACAACACGAATGTTTTCAGAGAGTCCGGGTACGCCCACCTGAAGCCGACACATGCCACGGATCATGAGATCAATTTTTACACCCGCATTCGAAGCTGCATAGAGTTGAGCAATGAGCTCCGGATCAGTGAGCGAGTTGAGCTTTAGAGCAATTCTGGCTTGCCGACCACGGGCTGCATGCCGAATTTCATTCTCAATTTTCTCTATAAAGAATTCTCGTAAACCAAACGGCGCAACCTTGAGAAGATTCAGCTTTTGAGCCAAATGATTATTGAAAAACGAAGATGTGCTAGCACCCTTGGGCAGCCCTGTGAGCATATTGAACAGTGTGCTCACATCGGCAGTGAGCTCAGCGTCTGCTGTGAGCAGCGACACATCTGTGTAAAGCTTGGCCGTTCTGGCATTGTAATTCCCGGTCGACAAATGCGCATAACGCTTCAGCGCGCGGCCCTCGCGGCGCACCACAAGAGTCATTTTCGCATGGGTCTTCCAGCCTTCAATACCAAAGACCACAGTAGCGCCTGCCTGCATGAGCTTTTTGGCCCAACTTACATTCCGTTGCTCATCAAAACGAGCCGTGAGCTCAACAATGGCAACCACCTGCTTGCCCGCCTCGGCAGCCTTCAGCAACGCAGCTGCCACTGGCGACTTGCTCCCTGTGCGATAAAGTGTCTGTTTGATAGAAACGACCTGCGGATCCTGAGCGGCAGCCTCAAGGAATTGCAGCGTGTCTCCAAAACTGTCATACGGCTGGTGCATCCAAATATCTGCATCACGCACAACCTCAAACGGATCTTCCGACAGCCTGAGCCGCCGATTGTGTGCCGACCTAAACGCCGGATCTTTAAGAGGATGGGTCGATGCAGGGATGATCTGTGCAAGCTCCTGAGTGACAAGCCTGCCCCCAAATTCAAATATGTCAGACCTGTCAATATCAAACTGACGCAACAGCAACTGCTTCAGACCCACAGGTAGTGGCTGGCTAGCCTCGAGGCGAACCACGTGACTTGCAGACTTATCCTTAAGCCCGCGCTCAACCGACTCGAGCAGATCGTCGAAATCGTCGTCGAGCAAATTGAGATCGCGGTTGCGTGTGACACGTATGACCACACTTCTCACAACGCGCGCCCATGGGAAGACAAGATCAAGGTTTTCAAGCACTGCATCTTCAAGATATACAAATGGACCAGGCGATTTACCACCCAACCTGAGGAGCCGGCCACACGAGGCAGGCAGTTGCACAACCCCATAGGAGTAAGGATTCGATGATGTCGAGAGCGCTTTGAGCTGCACAAGCAAATAACAACTTTGATTCTCAAAGTAGGGGAAAGGGTGCGATTTATCGATAATGAGCGGAGTCATAAGCTCAAGTACATTGTCACAGACCGACTTTCGCAGGAGCTTTTTTTGCCGCTGGTTAAGTATTGCAGGTGTGACGATGCGAAAATCTGTTTCAGACAACCCCTCAATGATCGAAGATTCATAGAGAGCCTGCACACGATCTACGGCTGCAATCACCCGATTGCGTAAAGCAGTGACGGGTAGGGTCGAGGTTAAGATCCCCAACTCACCTCTAACGATTTCGCTTTCACGCTGAATGGCATCAACCTTCACCATGAAGAATTCATCGAGATTTGAAAGAAAGATGGATAAGAACTTGATGCGCTCGAGCAGGGGCGTTGTCTCGTTCTCGGCCTCAGAGAGCACACGTTCGTTAAATGCAAGCCAACTTTGATCTTCACGAATCAAATGATGTCGACTTTTTTTTTGAAATGCGCTGTCTCTCGAGACTGTGCTTTTTTTCATAGTTGAAAGCTTAATGCTTTTTCGATGCAAGGAATGCGATTGTGCCAGCAATGCCGAAGGCATAAATAACCCATATTAAAGTTTACATGTGTCTGAGGACTTAAACTCACTCCTCACAACTTTGAAACATGATTGTTACAAAATATTCGCAAAGCCTGAAGTCGGAATTGTGACATTCAATTTCTTCAATCTTTGAAGAAGCCCTGACATTCACTTGGACGAGCCTGATCAACACAAACTTGTTTCACAATTGCCCAAATTGAATCTGACAAAGGCTGCAGTCTTAATAAGATAGGGCTGCGGGGAGGGCTCACCTTGAGAAACGAAGTCTTTGTAAACACTAGTACCATACGAGCAAAGATCGCATACGTGTGGCAGCAACTAGGCCCCTGGGGACATGGACTGCTCTATTTACTCTTTGCTCTTCCATTTTCTGTTTACCGCCATGTGCGCATACATGGAGATGAGAAAATCTACGTTGGGCAGGCGCTTGAAATGCTCCGAACGGGGCACTTTTGGCAGCAGCTGCAGTTTGTTGTATTTCGGCTCTTTGGCGAAATCGATAATTTCAGCAATTGAAAACAAATCCAACAGTCGAGCATCTTTGGGAAGATTCGGATCGAGCTTTTCTCCGCTGGGGGTTTTTCAAGCTACGAGCGATTTCTTTCACCCTCTGAACGGTAAGCGAGTTTCTAGTTTGCTCCTGCCCAAAATCGAACTCATGATTGCCAAAAGTGCTTGCCACAAGACCCAAAGCTGAAAATGAATCGACCACCGCAGCACCAAAGGTAGTGTTCGAAAGTG
>JBEAPS010000110.1:0-4098 GCA_041164285.1 Pseudomonadota bacterium | reverse complement strand
CGCGTCATGTGCAAACAGAAAACTGGAAACCGAAGGGGGCACCGGATGAGCTTCACCCAAACTCCGACTCAAAGGCAGCCCTTGAGGAAATCCTAACAGTTGAATTTTAAGTGGTGATGGCTCCTTAAAAACATCTCTTTGACAAACTGCAAGAACTCCGTGATCCACTGCGTGCGGCCATCGAACCAAAGCAACATCAAGGTCAGAGTTCGTCCACAACAGGTCATCACCCGAAAGTGGATACAAACGAGATGATAGAACATGACCTACGAAGGTCAGTCTCCCAGAATCGCTGGAAGCAACATTTTGAAACCAATCACGCGATGCGCTCAGGTGATCGAAGCGAGCAACCTGAAGATTCGGCACACAGTGAAATGCTGTAACAAAAAGCTTTGGAGCGACAAAAAAGCCAGTACAGCGCGGCAAAGGATTCCTGAAATCATCAGGAACATCTGATCTATCGGGTAAAATCAACGGACGTTGTTGGAGTCCAAAAACCGCGTTGTCCGAATGAGTTAAAAACTCAAACTCAATCTGAGAAAAAACCGTGAGCGGGTGCGCCAGCTGTTCAGAGGCACATCCGCTCAAAAAAGACACAAGAGACCCAGTGAGAAATGTAACCCTTTTGAAAAGCACACGAGGGAGCTCACGCAGGGAAACCACCATCATGGAGCCTTGTCGCCAAACGCCTTCTCCATGTTAAGAAGCAAACGTTCCAACGAATTCTTCTTGGTCATAAAAGAAAGACCGTTAACGCGAAGCGTTTCTGTCGGATAATTGGACACAAACTCGAGCAGCGTAAACTGACCATCTTCAACGCTCGCCCTGAGGGTGTCTTCAACTCTTACTTTGCTAAAGTCGCCAGGAAAAATAGCGGACAAGTGATTAAACAGATCCACACCATAGGGCGACTCGAGAGCTTCACTGACACGTTCAGGGTTGAACTTCAGAACACGTGAAAACTTAGTGCGCAACTCTTTCTGTTGGTCGAGTGGCAACTTGCCTGAGATGGCAGGAACTCTCTCACCAGCAACGAATCTGGTGAGCTCATCGCGCGTGCATGCACCCATTTCAATTCCCAAAACGCCGATTGAAAACTTATCGGAGTAAACATTCGAGTTCGTTTCAGATGGAGCGCCACAGCCAATAATGAACACACCGCACAGACCAGCCAGAATTCGTTTTTTCACGTGACCCCCTTTGAGATGACACAACGCTGAAATGCAAATAGTCCAACACACAAAAAGACTCAAGCCGAAACTTTTACCGCAACGCAACGTTTTTATTAAGATATATAATCAAGCAATCCAAATACGACTGATTTCGGGAGTTTCTGTACATTGAGCTGCCTTAACGCTACCTTACACCAACTCAATTCTATCTCTGGGGCAATGATGAGACCGAACAAACGCCTGAAAGTATTTCTACAGCTGGGATGTGTCCTCGTTGCGGCTTCAGCATCCCTCGCATTTGCAAATGCAAATACGAAAGACGTTCTCTCTGGCACCTACAAAACAAGCAGCCCATACGGGAACACTTCAATCCACTTGGAACAATGTCATCACAAAAGCCATTCAGGATTAATGGTTGTATTGCATGGCAGAGGTGGTCATACCCAACTCGACAAACTCGCACAGCGATTTAAAACGATTGCCTGCCCTCGGAACCTCGCCGTTGTCGTGCCGGCCGCATCCAGCTCAAACCAAAACTGGCCATTTGAGCGCGAAGGTGGGGACAAACAAGACCTCTTCCTCATCGAAATCTTAAAAAATGAAATTCAAAAAAAAATTAAAATAACTGAACCAAGTGACACTGTTTTTATTGGTATCTCTGCTGGCGCGACATTTTTGATGGGCGATTTTTATCCTCGGCACGCCCACCTCTTCAAGGGTGCAGCGATTGCACTGTGCGGGGGCTCTTGGCCAACAGATAAAAGCAAATTGAAAGAAAAAGAAAATTTCAAAAAATTTCCACTCGCCCTACGTATCAGTAATAAAGACTTTCTATATAAACAGAGCGAAGCAGGGCTACGAACATACGAAGCACATGGGATTCCAGTCATAAAAAAAATCACCCACGAGCAAGGTCACTGCAACTTTCCGCTCGAGACTGCGGCTGAAGAATTGCTCAATGAATTGAATTCAAAGAAAAATTAGATCTCGGAAAACCAGTCATCCTTGAAAATTATTCCTGTTTTGACTCAAAACCATTCCCAATGGCTGGCAATACTAGACAAACTTCAAAATCTGAATCAGTCTATACCCGTTTATCGGGAGTAATTTCGTATAATTGTAACTATTCTAGGTAGCATTTCCAAATGGCCATCCTAGAGCCTCAACCCTAATTCTTGCATGGATGATCTCAATGACAAGACTTCTCACTAGTTCTAAACATTTAATCATTCTTAGCTTGCTATTCATCACTCAATTTTACGCTTTTGGACACGGAATTTCTGATGCTGACAAAGAACGTATGCTGACTGGAGGCTATTTCCAATACATCAGCCTCGGTGCATCCCATATGCTGACCGGATACGACCATTTATTATTTCTCTTCGGAGTAGTCTTTTTCCTAAAAACCTTCAGAGACATCGCAAAATTTGTAAGTATCTTTACACTCGGACACTGCATCACCCTTATTTTTGCAACTTTTTATAAAATCACAATGAACTATTATTTAATCGATGCCGTCATTGCAGTGAGCGTTATCTACAAAGGGTTCGACAACAACGGTGGTTTCCAAAAACATATTGGAATCAAATCACCAAATCTTATTTGGATGGTGTTTGCTTTTGGCCTGATTCATGGCTTTGGGCTTTCTACACGTCTGCAACAACTCCCTTTGGGAGACGACAACATCGGCATGCTCATCCGCATTCTATGCTTTAATGTGGGAGTGGAAGTGGGGCAAATTGCAGCTCTCATGCTGATGGTTGCACTCTTAAGAGTTTGGCGAGTGAAACCCTCGTTCGAAAAATTCAGCACACTTGCCAATCAAGCCATTATTGCAGTTGGTCTATTTCTGTTTTTTATGCAAGTCCATGGCTACTGGCACGACTCACACCCCGACGACTTTGCATTTCCTACTGAAAACCATAAACATATCCATGAGGACATGAGTCTCGAGCAATTAGACAAGGAGTTAGAACGTGACAATCTTTAATTCACCTCTACGCACCGCGGGAGCACTATTCACTCTGATTTTCGTCCAGTTTACCTCACACTCATCACCCTCAGCACTCGCAGGTGCTGACTCGTCTTGCCACTTTCATGGTAAGAAAACAGCTGAGGAAAAGGTGATCATTCAATGCGCCACCAAAAGAAAAGAGGCTTTGATAAAAAAAGGAAAGATTGATCCTTCTTGGCAGAGCGTGGAACACAGTGAAGTGACGCAAGTCGACGGCAAGAAGGGTAAAGAGTGGAAAGTGACCTTCAAAAATCCAACTGAAGCCGACAAAAAAAAGGAAAACCTCTATATGTTTTTCACATTGATAGGGAATTTTGTTGCCGCAAACTTCAGTGGAAACTGATTGTTAGATAAAATTCCTTATAAACATGCGACGTCAGCTTGTCTTTTTAGCTTCAGAGGTTCACAAACAAATCTTGCAGAAAGAACTTCCACGCTGAAGCACCAAAGGATGAAACATGCTGAAGAAACTCTCCACTCTCCTGTCCACAGCACTATTTTCGCTCACAAGCAACGCAGAACCTCTAAAGGTCGGAGTCCTGTTTTCATCGTTTGGCGATGTCGACAGTCTCGATGAGGTCGAAGCGTTCGTTAAGAAAACATTGCGCGATCCTGACGTTGTTCCAGTGCCGCGCTGGATGCTACCCATTGTGGTTGATCTCGGTTGGCATGTGAGTCAAAAGGATATTCTGGCTGAATACAGCGCAATCAATGGTCGCACCAACTTTCGTAAGAATTCACAACTTCAAGCCGATGCAGTCGCGCAGGCCCTTAACAACAATGGCTACGACGCGAAAGGCTACACTGGCTTCACAATGACATTTCCCGATATTTCTGAGCCACTCGCCCAAGCAAAAGCAGATGGTGTGAACGAACTCGTTGTCTTCTATCAAGGAGCTCAGTGGTCAGAGC
>JBEAPS010000109.1:0-11391 GCA_041164285.1 Pseudomonadota bacterium | reverse complement strand
TCGTAGATTGGATTGCGGCATTGCGTGGGCATATCAGATTCACCTGCCGGCAGATTGAAAGACTTTCTCATGCAATAAAGCTTCTGGCAGGAATTCGTTTTCTCTTCAGCAGTTTTTCCGTCGAGCAATGTGTCTGCCTTTTGATTGGCTTTTGCTGCTGTTTCCTGTGCCTTTGAACCAGCCGAAGCACCAGCAGCAGCACCCTGATCCACATAACCGTTAATTTTATCGATCGATTCATTAAGTGATGATGTGATTCTAGTTATGCTATCTTTTACTTCACCGGGGAGATTTGAACCCGATACGACAGCGTCAATCACCTTAAACTGTGAAAACGCCCATTTAAATGCATCACTGGAAAGAAAATCCGCAGCCTCGGTTAAAACCTGCAACGAATTTGTCAACGTATTTATGTCATTGGCACCACTGATATCAGATGAAGCTTTTGAGGTTGCCTCTTCAATATCCATTTTTCCATCGTTATTTGCATCAAAATCTAAAATGAGCCCGAATGATGCGAATTGATTAATAGCGAGGAACAAGGCAGCAATCGACACGTTTCCATCGTCACGGTTGATTCCGGTGCCACATTTTTCAAGCTCCAAGATGGAGAATGCACTCTTAGCACTCTCCTTCAGCGTTGAGATTGTCGACTCGGAAAACAGCTCACACAAACTCAAAAAGGCATTGTGTAAAGTCGATAAGCCCGACGATTTTGTTCTCAGCTCATCGGCTGTCAACAAAGTCACCTTTTTCTCTCCCGACTTAATTTCGGCTACTTGGTCGGCACTGAGTCCGGCATTTGACAACAGTGCAGAGAGATTTGCTCCAGAGTTTTGAATACCCGCAAACTTCTTAATCGTGTTCACGTGGGAAATACCAGCATTAGCCATGTACGAAAACGCAAGCTTTATACGCGCATCAACATTACTAGGATCAAGCTTTTTTAACTTCTCAAGCAACTCAACTGCTTCAGAAAAATTGCCTTTGTCATAGGCGTACTGAGCTCTGAGGGCTAGAGCGGAAGGCGTTTCATCGCGTTCAGGGGCTGACAACACACCACACGAAGAGAGTGCTAACATCATCACTGCGAGAGTGGCACACGCAAGCGAAGTAAAAACCCTTGTTTTGATTTCAAATGTGAAGCGGTTGCTTGACATGACTCTAGCCCTCATCAATGCACAGCGATAAAATGACGCTTTTATAGTTTACCTGATGCAGAAAAAGCCACCAAGGGCACAAATTTTGGCACCTTGGTGGCTTGGCTAAAACTCATGCCTATTTCGAAAGCACAAACAACTGACCCTTACACAAGACCCATAATCTTGTCCTGAAGGTTTTTAGGCACAGGCTCATAGTGTGAAAACTGCATAGTGCTGCTCGCCCGACCCTGAGAAAGGCTGCGAATATCAGTTTCATACCCAAAAAGCTCAGCCAAAGGTATTTCAGCCTGCACAACCTGCAGGTGCCCACGTGCGTCAAGACCCAAAACGCGCCCTCGCCGCCCGTTGACGTCAGAAACGATTGTTCCACTTGATTCTGGTGGGACCACGATTTCAACTTTCATGAAGGGCTCCATCATCACTGGAGATGCCTTTTCAAGAGCCGCACGAACAGCATTCGAAGCTGCAACCTTGTAGCAAACATCATCTACATTCTGAGGGTCAAAAGAAAAGTCTGTGACATCGACTTTCAGATTCACGAGAGGATATCCGCACAACGGACCACTGCTCACAGCGCCCTCAAGACTCTCCTTCAGCGCGGCGAATACAGGAGCAGAGACGTTGGGTTTTTTGACAATATCAATTGTCGGAGAGCCGCGATCGTCGCTAGCGACCACTTTGAGCGCAACCCATGCAGAGAAGTTTTTCGCCTGCACTGCTCGGCTGAACTCCTCACGAGCCGCTGCCGATTTCACAATAGATTCGCGATAGCTCACCTGCGGCTTACCAATGTTAGCTTGCACCTTGAATTCTCTCAGAAGCCTGTCGGCAATGATCTGCAAATGCAATTCACCCATGCCTGAGATGAGAACTTGTCCAGTTTCTTCAGAAGTGCTCACTCGAAGTGAAGGATCTTCTGTCGCCAAACGCGCAAGACTCTGATTGAGTTTATCAAGATCTGCCGTAGATTTTGGCTCTACAGCGAGTGAAATCACAGGCTCAGGAAACTTCATCGCCTCATAGGCAATCGGCGCATTGACGTCGGCCAATGTGTCCCCAGTCACCGCAAACTTAAGCCCAACAAGAGCTACAATTTCCCCAGCGGAAACTTCATTGATTTCTGCTCTATCATTGGCGTGCATCATCAGAATTTTTGTCACGCGTTCTTTTTTCTGTTTGAGAACATTTTGGACAGCGTCACCCACTTTTAATTTTCCGCTGTAAACTCTTGCGAACGAAAGAGACCCAACAAAAGGATCGCTCATAATTTTAAATACAATTGCAGAGAACGGAGCATCGTCGGTGCATGGTCTCACTGTGGAATCCACAATCCCTTCAACTGCCACTCCCTGAGCAGGTGGAACATCGAGAGGCGAAGGCAAATACTCCACAATGGCGTCGAGTAGCGGCTGAATTCCCTTATTTTTAAAAGCACTGCCAACAAAAACCGGAACAAGTTTAAGCTCGATGACGGCCTTCCTTAACGCAGGCTTGATTTGTTCTGCACTCACGACAGAGTCGCTCAATACGGCCTCAGCCAAACCATCGTCATAATCGGCGAGTGCTTCAATGAGCTCCTGCCTATAAAGCGCAGC
Source organism: Pseudomonadota bacterium (assembly GCA_041164285.1). Classification (GTDB taxonomy): domain Bacteria; phylum Bdellovibrionota_B; class Oligoflexia; order Silvanigrellales; family Silvanigrellaceae; genus RFOM01. Next base: position 8,633 of record JBEAPS010000109.1, on the reverse strand, counting down.
ATCGTCAGCGTACTCTTTGGGAATAGTAGTTTTCTCGAAAGGAGAGTCCTTGTCATCGCCCTTCCAAATCCAAGCGCACTCGTCAACGACATCAATAACTCCCGTAAAGGCATTTTCACTGCCCATGGGAAGCTGTGCGAGCAAAGCATTTGCGTTGAGTTTTGAGCGCATCGACTCAAGACACATTTCAACGTCGGCACCGACCTTGTCCATCTTGTTGAGAAACGCAATACGAGGAACCTTGTAGCGTTCAGCCTGACGCCATACTGTTTCTGATTGAGGCTCAACCCCATTTGCAGCGTCAAACACTGCAACTGCACCATCGAGAACACGTAATGAGCGCTCAACTTCAACCGTGAAGTCAACATGTCCGGGGGTATCAATCAGATTAATCCGCGTGTCTTTCCAAAACACTGTTGTCGCAGCTGAAGTGATCGTTATTCCTCGCTCTTGCTCCTGCACCATCCAGTCCATTGTGGCTGTGCCTTCGTGCACTTCGCCAAGTTTGTGGCTTTTTCCAGTGTAATAAAGCAACCGCTCTGAAGTCGTAGTCTTACCGGCATCGATGTGCGCCATAATCCCAATATTTCGAAATCGACTTAAATCGTGACTCATATGCGGATTCTTTCAAGAAGCAGAGCTGTTAATAACGACAATAGTGGCTCTACCAGAGTCGAGCCAAGGGAGCAAAAAAAAGCGCCCAGAAGGGCGCTTTTTGCTTGAATGCGAATGCGGTTCGCAAATTAGAAGCGGTAGTGAGCAAAAGCTTTGTTTGCTTCTGCCATTTTGTGAACATCTTCGCGCTTCTTGATCGCTGCACCGCGGCGGTTAGCGGCATCAATGATCTCAGCGGCAAGTTTTTCAACCATCGACTTCTCGTTACGAAGGCGTGAGTAACCAATCAACCAGCGGATAGCCAGTGCCTGACGGCGGTCAGGACGCACTTCAACCGGAACTTGATAGTTAGAACCACCCACGCGGCGGCTCTTCACTTCAACTTGTGGCTTAATGTTTTCAAGCGCACGCTTGAACATTTGCAGGGGCTCTTCGCCAGCTGCTTTCTTAGAAACGATATCGAGAGCGCCATAGAAAATCTTCTCGGAGGCACTCTTTTTGCCGTCGATCATCATGCAGTTCACGAACTTTGTAACAAGAGTGTCAGCAAAGACCGGATCTGGAAGAATTTCACGGCGTATCGGGCGACGTCTACGTGACATGTTTAATTCCTTTCAGGAGTCTTCAGTTGCCCCGCCACAATGGCAGAGTTCCTTACATCAACAAGCGGACCAAAACTGAACAACATCCGCCTGCTGTCTCATGCTACCCAAACAAAGACACTCCTTGTTTGGGTGCTTGAAGTGAATTCTCTCAGAGAGAGAATTACTTCTTGCCCTTTTTTGGTTCGGCGACAGCAGCGCCTCCCTTAGGCTTCTTCGCTCCGTATTTGGAGCGTGACTGACGACGCTTTGCAACGCCCGCAGTGTCCAAGGAGCCGCGCACGATGTGATAACGCACACCGGGAAGGTCCTTAACACGGCCGCCACGAATCAAGACCACAGAGTGTTCCTGAAGGTTGTGGCCTTCGCCAGGAATATAGGAAATAACTTCAAATCCTGAAGTCAAACGAACTTTTGCAACCTTACGAATAGCGGAGTTCGGCTTCTTTGGCGTGGTTGTGTATACACGGGTACACACACCACGACGCTGCGGGCACTCCACCATCGCTGGTGATTTACTACGGTAGACCTTGGGATTGCGTCCCTTTGCTACGAGCTGGTTAATGGTTGGCATCGCACACCTTTCATTAATGTATGCATAAAACGCTTGGTTGTTCCGCATTCAAGCAGGGGCGCACCCTAGCGATAAAGGCTGTTCAGGTCAAGCTCAGAATGAACTTGAGGCGAGTCTGAGTGCCTGCCAAACATTGAGTCGGCCGGATGATTTTACCTTATTCAATAACTCCGGTAACTTATCACTCGAGGAAAGCAAAATATCTTTAATTTCAAGAGCATTCAACTCGGGACGAAGAGACCTCAACAAAACTGCAGCGCCAGCAACGAGAGGACAAGCCATAGATGTGCCGCTCATCACAGAATACTTATCACCAGGTGTTGTGCTCCAAATAAAATCTCCCGGAGCAGCGAGATGAACTGACGTAAAGCCATAATTGCTGAAGTCAGCGAGGTTGTCACTTCGGTCAGTTGCAGCGACAGCCAACACATTAGGAAGAGAGTATGCTGCCGGATACATTGGGAGAGAGTCATTGTCGGAAGAATCATTACCCGCAGCCGCCACAAAAAGCACATCGCTTCGCCCAGCAGAGACAATCGCATCTTCGAGAGCTCTAGAGTAAGTTTCCCCCCCCCAGCTGTTGCTCAACACCCGAGCGCCCGAGGCGACAGCATATTGAATTGCGCGAATGGCATCTTCGGTCGTACCTTCCCCTGAAGCAGACAGAAACTTCAACGGTAAAATACTTGCCCTCTGTGAGACTCCTGAAAGCCCCACTCCATTACCCCCAGTGGCTCCCAGAGTTCCCGCCGTGTGAGTTCCGTGACCATTGTCGTCCCAAGGACGATTGTCTCCATGTACGAAGTCCCAGCCCACAATGTCATCCACATAACCATTGCCATCATTGTCTATACCATCGTTGGGAACCTCAGCCGGATTGCGCCAAATATTGTTAACCAAATCCTCATGATTGTAATCAACACCAGAGTCGATCACACCGACAATGAGGTTGGAAGCACCTTTCGATATTTTCCATGCCTCACTTGCACCTACTTTTTGCAAACTCCAAACCTTTTGCAGTAGAGGGTCTGTTCTTCCTCTTCTTGGAAGCCTTGGAGGCAACTCTGGCCGTGGGCCATTGCGTCCATCATCTTTAGGCGCAGACGAAGAAGAACCAAAAATAGACCAAATCAAATTTGGCTCGAATGTGATCACTTCATTTGCTTGTGACAACTTGTTCTCAAAAAAGCCGAGATCGGGCTGAGCATCGTAATAAATTACCTTGAACCAGTCGCCATCAGGGGTTTCCAATACAGGCTTTGGGAGGAGAATTGCATTCGAAGAAAGTGAGAATGCAAACGCACGGGCGCGATTTGATGTTTTAACTAAATATTCAAACCGTGACTCCTGCCTGAGTGCATCGGCCAAACTGTTCTGAGCAAACAAACAAAACACAATTAGAATAGAGGCACGCAGAAAGGCATGTTTGAAAATGGCATCTGTGTTACGTTGTGCTTTTCTATGCTTCAAAAAAAACATCGAAGCCTCCTGATGAGTGCTTCGATGAGCTTATTTGGAATCAGGGTTCAGCTATAAAAAATGATTGCCTAGCCCAAGCAGCGCTGTCGCTGGGAAATCAGTTCCCAGACTGAGGCTCACCGTAGAGTGAACGGGAGATAGCAAAAGCCTTTGCAATATTTAGTCGGCCACCAGTGCTTACTTTTCCTTTGAGACTGACGAGCTCTTCAACCGATTGCATCAGAACTTCTTTAAGCTCTTTGGCTTTCAGATTCGGGTACGCTGCTTTCAGAAGTACAGCAGCTCCAGTCACATGAGGGGTTGCCATTGAAGTACCGCTTAAACTTGCATACTTGTCGCCTGGGGTTGTGCTCAGAATTTTTACACCAGGAGCAGCCAAATGAACGGTCTTGAGGCCGTAGCAACTAAAACTCGCAAGCTTGTCAGAAGAATCGGTTGCCGCAACAGTCAACACGTTAGGCAGTTCATAATTGGCAGGATACTGTGCTTTCTTATCGTTGTCTGATCCAGAGTTTCCAGCAGCAGCAACGAACAAGATACCTTTATCGTTCGCACGAGAAATTGCATCAAACATAGCCTGTGAGAAGCCTCCGCCTCCCCAGCTATTTGACATGATCTGTGCCCCATTCTCGGTTGCGTAGTCAATTGCCTTGATAGCGTCCTCGAGAGTTCCAGATCCCTGAGCTCCTCCCAAGAATCGAAGGCCCATAATACTTGCCTGCTGAGCTACACCCGAAACACCAATTCCATTTCCACCCGTTGCGGCAATAGTTCCGCTCGTGTGACTTCCGTGGGAATTGTCGTCAAATGGGCGCGCATCTTTGTCTCGGAAGTCCCAACCAACCACATCATCAATGAAGCCGTTGGAGTCATTGTCAATCCCATCGCCTGCTATCTCGCCAGGATTTCTCCACATATTGTTAATGAGGTCTTGGTGGTTGTAGTCGACACCTGTATCGATGTCGGCAACAACAACTCTCGAACTTCCAGATGTGATTTGCCAAGCCTGCTGTGCGCCCACTTTCTCCAAGCCATACATCTTTGCAATCTCGGGATCAGTTACAGGAGGAAAAGGAAGCTCAGGAGCCTCTTTGTAGTCAGGGCCGGCATTTCCTCTGCCTGGCATAGGAATGTTTTTCTCGTTCTGAACTGTCGTATGATAAATATAGTTCGGTTCTGCGTATATAATGTCTGCACTTTCACGAGCAGAGAAAATTGCCTCGCGTACTTTTTCGTCCTCAACTTTAACTTTGTACCAATCCCCGGACTCACTCATTAATACTGGGGACCGCTGAGCGTATGTGCCGAAGTTTTCACGCTGGTCATTCAAGAGGCGCTCCAAAGCGCCACTGTTTCTCACTTTCACGAGAAACTCACCTCGGACATAAGGAAAACCGTCTTCAGTCAGCGCCACCTGAGATGGTCTACGGCTACCATGAGCTTGTCCAAAAACTCCAAGTGCAGACAGGGTAACTATCGTGAAGACAGATGCGCAAGAGCGTGCTGACCAGTTCATACCGACTCCCTTCGGATGGAACACATACGGTTCGAACGCGCATTCCCTGTCGCGCCCTTTGCGCAAACCCCGGCACAATCCCTGTGCAGGCCGGCGCAAGCAGATGCTTTTCCGTACGTGAATTGGCCGTAGTCTATGGGGCAATGGCCAGCTAGTCAATTGACTCGGAAGCTTTTATTCACCACTCACGAGGGAGATTTTATAATTATCTATTATATAGATTTTTTTTTAACTGATTTTCTAATTCATCAAATCACACTCCCACCTTTTTGCTGCACAAAAATTTCGCACTTCGAAAACTCTGCAGTCATAAATTTCCATCCTGACATGCAAACACGGCTCTCAAGCGATTTACGCGATCTGATTATTCTTCAGGAAACGCTCAGGAGGCTCATCATGATCACCAACTCAAGACTCACACAGCCAGCCCTCTCGAAGATTGAGAACGACCCATTCAGAAGCAGCCTGACGGGTGAAGGTGTGCAGAGCGGCAATGAACTTCCCACTGATTCGTTACTCTCTGGCGGAAACCTCATGGCTGGCGGATCATCGTTTGGAAAGACAAATACATTCGATCAACTCCTTCAGCTTGCCAACATCGACAAAGACAAAGGCCAGAAAAGTGCACAAAGTCGAAAGCCAAACGATGACAATGAAGTCGCAAAGACAGATGATCGAAAGACGCAGGAAAAGAGCTCTACGAAAGAGAAAAAGTCTGCCAAGGATAATAACTCGGCGCGGACTCAGAGCAAAAGCAAAAACGAGAAGAAAGGCGAAAATGACTCTGCAGAGCTTGCGCAGCTACTCGCTTACCAAAAGCCTGTGACAATGCTGACCGACACCGTTCAAGCTGACTCTTCCAAAATGAAATCAGACCTACAGAAAGTAGGCAATCCGTTACAATTTGCAACAGCAAATGCAGAGAAAGTCTCGCAAAGTCAAACACCGCTCGATCCACTTAATCAATCCGGTAACTCATTAAAAAACATCGAAGAGACACTGAAAAATCTCGATAAAGAAGGAGTAATACTGGAGCGGAATGTTGGTCTTGCTGCCACAGACACAAAATCTCGTGATTTAGCAACTGGAAAAGCGGATGAGCTTAAAGAGCTGACAAGCAAGTTTGATAGCGTACAAATGGACTTCACCTCACCAAATCAACAAGCAGGTGTTCAGTCTCAGCTGGCCCAAGCGCAGCTCGAAAAAGCACAATTGACAAAAGAAAACCTACTAAAAATGATGCAGCAGGATATGATTGAGGGAGATGCAGCATTTCGAGATTTCTTGAAAATGTCAGCTGCCCAGACAGCGTTAACCGAAACGCAGGCGGCAGAAAAGCTTGCTCTTCTAAGTCAAATAAAATCTGAACAACTTGAGCAATTGAATTTGAATGGAATTACGCAAGATGCTCTACTTGCACAGCAGCAGCTGCGTGAGCTTCGAAACGGACAGCCTTCACAATGGAAATCGCTTGATGAGCTTTCACCTAATCAAGTTGCAATGCTCGAGACTCTTTCGGGAGCCAATAGCACCTCGAATGCTCAGATGTCTAAAGGATTTGTTCAGAGCATTCCAGAATCAGTGCAATCGAGACTCATTGGTCAGGAAAATGAGCAATCAAAGGGTATGAACTCAACTCAAATCGGTATCGACTCCCAACCAATGTTTACAAATATGAATAATGACGGAGGCGCAAGCAGTTCATTTAGCCGGAATAACTCATCGTTCTCAGGCAATTCCAGCCGCGGCGAACCAAGCCCTATTGGTCAATCAACGAGTGGAAAGCTCACTGACCTTGATTTAGGGGAACAGGAAAAAACACAGCAGAGCAAGGCTGATGCAAGAACACGTGAATCTGAAAGAACCCGAGAGATGGCTCGCGCGGCAGCACAGCGTGCCCAAACAATTGCAGCTGAACTGGCAACGAAAGGCGGAGGAACGGCTAGAGTTCAAATTAAAGACAGTCAGCTTGGTGTTGTTGAGCTCCGTATCAACATGTCGGACAACAACAGAATGAACGTTCAATTGGTAGCCAACTCGGATCGAATCAAGCAAGAGCTTGAGAAACACGCAGATGCCTTGAAAGATGGACTTGAAAAGCATCAACTGATTGTTGAAGGTGTCAACTTCGCCACAGACATGAAGTTAGGTGAGTCATCATTCCAAAGCAACACTCAAAGTGAAAACCAGAGCCAGCAGCAGTCTCAGGCACAAAATCAACAGGGATTTAGTTCTTTCCAACAGGGCAACTCAGGCCAGGGACAGGGAAATTTCGAACAAGAACGCTTTTTTGAGCAACAACAATTTGCAGGCTTAGGTAATCAAATTCCTCAAAAAAATAGCCGGCAAAATTACGCTGGAAAAAATGATTCTCAGACAAATATACAACGCAGTGCAAACGGCTCACTCAAGGTGAGTGCGTAACCGGTTTACAGTTGGTCTGAATGCTCAAATTTTCTCAGGGGAATGAAATGCTCAGTGTGACTAATAAAGCCGGTCCATACGTTGCGCCAAGGTCAGATACGAATACGGCTTTTTCCGAAGCGCAAAAGCAGGGTGCAGATGGGCGTGAGAGTGTCAACTTTGACAACGTTATGAGTGCGTCCAATTTCGCAATTGCAGAGCAGTTTGAGAAAGACAAACAAGCTGTAGGTGAAAATGGCGAGCTACGAGTTGGAGAAACAAAAAACGACAAAGACTTTCGTGAAATGCTGGAACGAGTCTCTGGAAAGAAGCAAGAAGCCCTCAAAAACAAGCTCAATAAAGATGACTACCTCAATTTGATGGTCACGCAGCTTAAATATCAGGATCCCACCAAGCCACTTGAAAACCATGAGATGGCAACACAATTGGCACAATTCAACACTGTTGAGCAGCTAATGGGAGTCAACAAGACTCTTGAAGCCATGCAGAATCAGTCCGCTCAATCCAACATTGACAAACTCACACCATACCTTGGCCGAGTGGTCGAAGTGAGTGGTTCAAAACTAAATGTCTCTCCGGAGATGCAAGTCTCTCAGGGTATTGTCGACCTCCCGAGTAAAGCAGGAAGTGTGAGTGTTCTTATAAAAGATTCGCAAGGATCTGTCGTTAGAACGATTGGTCTCGGTGAAAAAGCGTCAGGTCGTCACACGATCGATTGGGACGGGAAAACCGATGGCGGAGTCAATGCCAAGTCAGGCGAGTACAACTTTGAAGTTGTTGCATCCGCAGTTGATGGAAAAGAAATGAAAGCAAAAACCTCGTTCACATCAAAGGTTGAAGCGATAGTTGATCTTGCAAACGGGGGAAGACTTGACACACAAAATGGAAAAGTTGAAGCGAAAGACATTCTCGCGATTCGCCCCGAACAGGTGGCTGCGGACTCAAAGCGCACTGAGAATGCAGATGCAAAACGCGACGCTTTACGCGCTGAGCGTGACGCAAAGCGAGCCGAAAGAGCAGCGCGCACCACACAAGCTGAATCTGTGGCAAACGCTTCAAAAGCTGAACCTGTGGCAAACGCTTCAAAAGCTGAACCTGTGGCTACAATGCAACCGACAGGTCAGCTCTCTAGTACCTCAAAACTGGCTCAATGAGTTTCATTCGTTTAATGGAGGAATGACTTAATGGCAATTCACTATGCGCTGTTCAGTGGTGTGTCCGGACTGGCGGTCAATACCGACTCCATGGGTGTGATTTCCAACAACATCGCAAACTCGAATACTCGTGCATTTAAATCCGATCGTGCTGAGTTTGAGGACCTTCTCGCGGTCAACCTAAACGAATTCTCACAGCTGGGTCGTGGTGCTCGCCTTAGAAGTATTACTACAAACTTTACCCAGGGTGCTCTCTCGCACACAGGGGG
>JBEAPS010000108.1:0-2717 GCA_041164285.1 Pseudomonadota bacterium | reverse complement strand
TTTTCATATCAGGGGACTCCCATTGAGGTGCGTCAATCGCTCCTGACCCACGGTCTCCCCATGTTAAGAAAGCTGCCCCCTCTGACTCAAGTCAATTCGTCAACGGGGCGTCGATGCGTTCGAGTCATGCTCAAAATAACGGCACACGATACTCTTACAGTAATCCACCCATTCGCGGCTCATACGCGTGGCTTTGCCGTCAACAGCGGCATCTGCTGCAGTTCGTAGCCCCTCTCTCACTTTCTGGAGATCTTTTTCCGCATGCTCTGCAGCAAACTCAGACTGCTCAACGAGGCCAAGCAGTTTTGTTTTATTGATGAACCCCACATGAGCAAGCTTTGATGTCAACATTTTCTCTGACTGGACAACGACAGGCGAACGCTGAGAGCAACTCCTGTTCTTAGAGTTTGTGACACCCGCAATGGCCGCCCCCGAGTTTGCATTGGCAACATCGAGCTCAACTGCCTTTCGCTGCCATCGTTCAAGTTCGAGCGATTCAGCTTGATGCTGCTGCCATACTTCGGCCATCAGTTGAGAGTGCTCCGTTGACCTTGTTTCGGCAGTTGCCTCATCAGTCAAAATATTCCCCATCTGTCGAACGTCGAGCTGAAGGCTTTTTTGAAGCGAGAGCAACCGCTGATAGGAAGACTCGAGCGCATCAAGCTTCACCTTTGCTTCAAAAACCTGATACTCGAGAGAATGTTTGCGGAGCTTTGCAAACATCGCCTTAGCGAACCAGTACAGTCGCGGCTGACCAGACAAAGCAGCTACTTCCGTTCTTTTAAGTACTGTTTTGTATTCATAGCGAGCGAGGTTCAACTGTTCCTCAACTTTTTCCCTTTCCATAGAATATTCCTTCCAGGAAAGGGCCATTTGAGCTGCGGCATCGACCTGAGCAGCAAGCGATTGCGATCGCGCACTCACCGCCAGCATCGCCCTTTCCATTTCAGATTTGAGACGTGACGGCTCCTCTTGTGCCATGTGCATCAAATCCTCTAGAGTCAGGGTTTTCATCGTTGAAACTCTCCTCTGCGGTTTCGACCGCTTGTTGCATCTGTGTCACAGCTCGCTTCCAACGCTTACGAGCAAGGTCTTGCTTCTCAAGATCAAGCGCATTCAAACAATAAAACTCATGCCCAATCAGTTGCTCAGCAGACACGAGTTTTTCATCTACATCGCCACTGACTATATACTTGAGGCGATTGTTCTTATCTTTTATCCGCGCATTTTGGACTTCGGATTCACGCCGATACAAATCGAACTGGCTTTGAATTTCTGCAGATATCTTCTGAACATCACGAATTTCCTTTTCTTTCTTCGCTTTTATGTCTCTATCAATTGCTCTGCAGTTGTCTTCGAAAACAGGACTATAAAATTCGCCGCAGTCGACGTATAGAGTTCGAAGTCCAACAGCAATTCCAGCTGAAATTTTTTCACACTGCTCGAGCAAATCAGCCGATTTTGCAAGAAGTGCGTCACGTTGCTGCTCCAGTTTCAAGAGCGTGCTCTCACTTTTTTTTGACCTTTTGGACCATAAAACTATGTCAAGCCTGTCCTTCAGCGATAGGTTTTGGCGTCTTTCTAAGCCGATTTTTTCTTCGCGTACGAGCTCTTTATGAACCTGACCGACGACATTTCGCGACTTTTGTAGCTCTGCTTCAATTCGTTTCGCAGCATTGAGTTCCGCAGTCCATCTCCAAGACACGAGAATTTCTTTCACACTCCAGGGGACACTGCGTTCAAGGGTATTCCAAAACTGAGAGCGCAGCGTTGCCCAAGCTTCGCGCCACAGACTCAAAGGATTCGTGTATCGTCCAAACTGTTCCTCGATTTGAAAAATGCAGCGAGGAAGGCCATGTAAAAATGGAACGTTCTCCTCTGATGAACGCGAACTCTCACACAGCTCACTAAATTCAAGAACTTTTTTGAAGTCCTCGAGAACACGCAGAAGCTCTTCTGACTGTTTTAGCCTTCGCCTGTCTTTGACGGACGAAAAACTCAGTCTCAACCTTGGAATCAAAAGCGCAAGCGTCTCAGCCGAAACCAAAATTTCGGGAGTTGTTTGGCTCTGAGTTTTTGAGATTCTATGCATCATAAAAACAGCTTAGCATGAGCATTCTCAGAACTACTGGGAAGTTTTGTTCGAGCACGGTGGCGAGTTGCTGACTATCTTCGACCAGTTTTGAAAACAGATTCCGCAAGCCGCTGTTCAGAACGACTGAGCTTGTCCCAGTGAAGTTGAATTAAGTCGGGACGCATAGCAGCTGTCCTTTTGATTTGTTCCCTCCGCCTATGCTTGGCAATTTCTGCATGGTGACCCGAAAAAAACACATCCGGCACCTTCACCCCCTGAAAATTCATGGGCAAAGTGTATGCAGGGGCTTCGAGCAAACCATCCTCGAAACTATCGCAAGCGGAGCTCTCCGCATTTCCCAACACTCCTGGCACGAAGCGCGCTATTGAATCCATCATGCAAATACTTGCGACCTCCCCACCCGAGAGCACAAAGTCTCCAACCGACAGCTCATGATGGGCATATTTTTCGACAAAACGGTGATCGAATCCGGCATAGCGACCACAAAGGAAAACAAGATGTTGCGAATTCTGAGCAAACTGTCGTGCCCAGGAGTTGTTAAACACCTTGCCTCCCGGAGAGACATGAATCACGACAGATTCGGGGGTAATAACAGTCTCAAGTGCCGCCGAACACACCTCCG
>JBEAPS010000107.1:0-3062 GCA_041164285.1 Pseudomonadota bacterium | reverse complement strand
TACAGAAATAAAACCAGCATTGTCACGACCATGAAATCCACCCTCCAACCGGAGCGTTGGGAATATGTTCAAGCCCAAGCCAAGACCTAATCCCACGGTGGGCTGAGATGGCCTCGAATATGAGATATAATCGCTGTCTGAGTCCTTCGAATCTGCTGCTGAACGATTTTTCGCATAACCAGAAGAACGCGACGTCGATGCGATATTCAACACCGACTCTGCAAAACCAAAAGAGGGCAAAGCAACACACGCAATCACGCCCAAAAGGAGGTGCTTAATCATCAGAAATCTCCATAAATGAGTTTTAGTGTTTTATTTTTCGTGCATCCCTTACCAATGTCAATAGCTCACGATCTCTTGATTCAGTTGAGCTGACCTTTTTCACTGAGGGATTCTTGCGACTCTTATGCCTGCCACGCTTTGGTTGTTCCTGCGGTATTTGAAATATGACATTGAGTGCAATGCAGTTCTGTATCAATTACCGGAGGCTGTAAGCGGCGGCATGAGCGCTCACGCTGCCTACTCCTGCAAACCGAATTCCGGTGAGCATGGCAACATCGGGTGAAATAGTCGAGAGATCTCGTTTTTCAAATTGCCGCAATTCCGTGTGGCCACACGCGCGGGCTAAAACCTGCATCAGGTGAGCCGTGGCCTCAAACCAGTTCTGAAGACGTTTTGCACTCGCATCGACAATGAGCCGTTCTCGCAGGTGCGGCTTTTGGGTTGCAATGCCGACAGGACAATTGTTGCTACTGCATGCGCGCATACCAAGGCATCCAATGGCTTGTAGTGCTGAGTTTGAGACCGCAAAGGCGTCGGCACCCAATGCAAGTGCCTTTACAAAGTCACTTTCCGTTCTCAGACCGCCAGTAATGATGAGCGTAACGTCATGCGCACCCAGTGAGTCCAAATGTTGTCGTGCTCTTGCGAGTGCAACCATCGTTGGCACCGAGATGTTGTTTTTAAAAATATCTGGCGCCGCGCCTGTTCCGCCGCCGCGTCCATCAAGAATGATATAGTCAGCAGACGCAGCGAGTGCGAAGTCAATGTCGTCCTCAATATGTTGCGCCGAAATCTTGAACCCAATCGGAATACCGCCACTTTTGGCTCTCACTTGATCTGCCAGATTTTTGAAATCATCTGGCGTGATGAGGTCAGTAAATGTGGGAGGACTCACTGCGGGTTGTCCCTCGTTGAGACCGCGCACTTGGGCTATTTTTCCAACAACTTTTTCACCTGGGAGATGACCACCGGTACCGGTTTTTGCACCCTGTCCACCTTTAAAGTGAAATGCCTGAACGTTTTTCACTTTTTCAATATCCCAACCAAATTTTGCTGAGGCGAGTTCATAGAAATAGCGGCTATTGGCCTGCTGCTCTTCGGGCAGCATTCCTCCTTCGCCTGAGCAAATGCCAGTTCCTGCAGCTTGGGCACCTTTTGCAAGAGCAATCTTTGCTTCTTCTGAGAGTGCACCAAAACTCATGTCACTCACAAAAATGGGAATATCGAGCACAAGAGGCTTTTTTGCTCTGGGGCCAATTACGACTCGCGTATCAACAGCTACGTTTTCCATGAGTGGTCTTCGCGCAAGCTGACCTGTCAGTATTTGAATGTCATCCCATCGTGGCAGTTCTGCCCGTGGAACACCCATGGAACTCAGCGGGCCATGATGGCCGATTCCTTTGATCCCCTCGCGCGCGAGAGTCTCAATGTACTGAACTTTATCCTCTTCAATGTCACCGTGGGTCGGGTCTTTGTAGAGACCCAGATACTCGTTTCTATTGAAAGGCTGAGGGTGAGCGTTTTGCCATTGTGCGATTTCATCTGCATCGACACACACGGAGTCGTCTTCAACCCACGCCTTAAACTTAGGTAAAACCTCTTCGTTGTTGTATTCAGACACACCAGAGTCTAGGCGGTAATCCCAATGATGGAGCCCGCAAATGAGATTGTTTCCTTTGACGTAGCCATCCGACATGAGTGCACCGCGGTGCAAGCAGCGCCCATAAAAGACACTCACTTGGTCGTCGAATCGAACCACCACCAAATCAATTTCCCCAACCAATGCATAGGCTGGCTGTCTGTCAGACAACTGAGAAAGTTTTGCAACAACAACAGATTTCATCTCAACCGCCTCCTGAGGATCGCCCAATAGATTCCATCACACTGTCTTAAATAAGATTGACATCAGTGAGCACTTCCAGCACGGCTGGTCCGCTTTGAGAAAAGAGTTCAACGAGTGCGGCGTCGACATCTTCATCGTTTGAAACTTTTTTGGCCCAAGCACCGCATGACGTCGCGAAGGCCGCAAAGTCGGGATTGACAAGCGATGTTTGCCACACTTCAAACTCCCCAGCGCGTTGCTCTTTACTGATTTTGCCCAATTCATTATTATTGAGAATAATGAGTTTTACTGGGATTTTGTATTTCACGAGTGTTGTGATTTCAGTGAGGTATTGGCTCACGCCACCATCTCCTGCCACTGCCACCACAGGGCGTGTGTCTTTCACGGCAGCCCATGCTCCAATCGACGCAGGCAATGCAAATCCAATACTTCCAAGATAACCTGACATCAGAAAATCTTGATGCATACTTTCAAAGTAACGACCGAACGAATAAGCATTGTTCCCGACATCCACGCACATGACCGCATTTTTCGGTGTGTGAGTGTTCATGCTTTCAAACACTCTGATTGAACTCACTCCCTGCGGTGACGTTTCGGTGAGCCGAGTTTTTTTCTCGTTCCTCCAAATAGCCCAGCGCTCCTTCACTTCTTGTCGCTGATCCAGAGTGTTCAATTTTTCAATACTCAGAGCTGCCATCAACTGTTCGACAGTGACAGAAATGTCGCCCCACAATGCCACCTCAATTTGGTGAAATTTTGCGAGGGCAAGGGAGTCAGAGTCTACTTGAATGATGGGTTTGTATGGAGCGATGCCGGTGTGTTTCGAAAACGATGCGCCAAAGGCAATGACAAGGTCTGACTCGTTCATAAACCACGACGCAATCGGTGTTCCGCTCCTACCCAGAACACCGCAGCCCAGTGGGTGCGAATCAGGGAT
>JBEAPS010000106.1:0-3186 GCA_041164285.1 Pseudomonadota bacterium | reverse complement strand
AGCTCCGACATTTGAGCTTCTAGAGTTAGTCACAGGGCAAACTGGACTTCTTCCAAAAAAGGTTCTAGGGCTTCATATGCTTCCAAAGGAATGCCGAAATCACTCCGCGCGGTTTACAAGTGTTGCGAAACTCACCCATGAGGTTTTGAGTTTTTTGAATTTGCCTCTTCCCGTGCCGGGGGAGCAAGTAGAACGTGATGGGGTTGCGCCTTGGGTGTGTTCGATTGACTCTGATATTGTTTACGGTCCTGTTCAGCCTCGAGGAGTCAGCCGTTCGAAGTATGCTCGACTTTCCCCTGAGCTGATTGCTGCCGGTGTTCAGAGCCGCACACCCGCTCTGGAACAGGGGCTACTGACACTTTCTTGTCGCTGGGAGCGCTATACCAACACGGAGACAACTAAGAGACCATTTTGGACTCTGCCACCATCAATACAGAGTCGCACTGGCGAGCTGAATTTCCCATCTCCTTCTGCTGCGGCGTGGTTGCACTTTCTTGGGACATTGGAACAGAATTCTCAGCAGCAAGGGTCGCAATACAGTGGCCACAGCTTGGGCGAGTCTCTTTTTCCATCGATTTATCGGTCGAGCACTCCATTAACTCTTGAAGAGAGTGTTCTCAGTTAGTCTGTCACTTTTGTCTCCTGCTAACGACAAAAAGTAAGAGGGGGTGGTTTTATTTGAACCGCCCCCTCTCATTTTTCAGAACTATATTCTTCTTTTCAATCAAATGTTCCGTGTTTGGTCGGTTTCTTTTCTGCGCAGGAATGCGGGCGTTTCAAAATCACCTTCATCAGGCGTGATGTCTGCAAGCTCGCGTGCAAGTTTGAGTGCTTTTTCGTTTTCTGACTCATCACCAAGCAAGTGGTCCGCAGAGAGTGCTGTCAGGTCTTGGTCGTCATCGAGTGCGTGACCATTGTCAGTGGTTCCTGGGGTAGTCTGACGGGAGAGTTCGAGCGTCCATTGAGTCAGCTCTTCAATCTCATTTTTTATAGTACCAGATTCCTCTGTCGTGCGGGGTGATTGTTGGCCAGCATCTCCTCTCTGCACGGGCGTATCGTGCACTGCGGATGGATGAACGTTCCGGCCTTGATGGTTTGTCGGAGTTTGCGCCTCATATCCAGCTTGCGTGTGCGATGGGTAGTTTTGATGATTCAAATGGCTTGCCGGATTTTGCGCCTGCATTCCCCTCAATTGTGCGTGAGCTTGATTATCCTGCAAGTTGGACTCGGTGCGCCTCCCGTTGTGAACAGGCTGCCCAACTTCATATGGGTTGCGTAGCGATAGGCCAGGTGCCACTGGAGCAGAGTTCATGTGGCTTTGGGCAGGAATGTGTTGCTCGACTCGAGGTGACCGGTGTGGAAGATTGCCATGAGATGAGCGATTGTCTGCGTGACCGTGTCCATAACCAAAAGCTGGCTGGCCATTGTTGTGTGGCATAGATTGCTGATTGTTGGGATATCCGTGGGCCTGCTGGGTCATCATCTGGCCTTGCTGCTGATATCCGTAACCATTGGAGGTCGAGGGATAGATTTTGTTATGGGCGTCCGGCAGGGAGACGCGTGCGTGGTCAAAGCCAGTAGCAATGACCGTGACTCTTAAATTTTCACCCATAGCTTCGTCGACGACCGAACCGAAGATGATGTTTGCATCTTCATGAACAGCTTCTTGGATAAGTGTCGAGGCTTCACTGATTTCATGAAGAGTCATGTCGCTGCTACCGGTAATATTGATTAGAATTCCGGTGGCACCCTCAATATCGACATCTTCAAGTAGGGGTGAGTTGATTGCGGCGCGAGCGGCCTCAATGGCTCGGTTTTCACCTGTTGCAGTGCCAATGCCCATCAGCGCCATGCCCATCTCAGACATGATTGTTCTTACGTCAGCAAAATCGACGTTCACCCGCCCGGGAATGTTGATGATATCGGAAATACCCTTGACCGCGTTGAGAAGCACTTCATCTGCAAGCTTGAAGCCATCGAGCATGGACATTTGCGGTGGAGCAATGCTGAGAAGGCGCTGATTTGGGATGGTTATGAGAGTGTCTACGCTTGCTTTAAGTGAGTGAATTCCTTGCTCAGAGTGTACTTTACGACGCTTTCCTTCGAATGAGAACGGCTTAGTGACTACACCCACTGTAAGTGCACCGATTTCTCGCGCCACTTGAGCAATGATTGGTGCTGCACCCGTTCCTGTTCCACCGCCTGTGCCGGCAGTGACGAACACCATGTCGGCGCCCGAAAGAACTTCCTGAATGATTGCCTTGTCTTCAAGCGCTGCGTCACGTCCTACTTCAGGATTTGCACCCGCCCCGAGGCCTTTTGTGAGTTCTCGGCCGAGTTGAATTTTGACAGGTGCGAGATTGGATTGCAGCGCCTGAACGTCCGTATTGGCAGCAATGAACTCAACTCCTGAAAGGCCTTGCTCAATCATTGTATTGATTGCGTTGCCTCCGGCTCCGCCGACACCAATGACTTTGATTACTGCGTTAGAAGAAAACTTTTCATTTTCCAGCATGGTGATTTGCTCCCTTGTGCCATCTTGGCACCTCGACGTTTTCAGCGGCTCAGTGGTAAGTATAGAAGTCAGGGAATTGTTGTGTAAAGATTGCAGCGCCAACCTTTGACGACGATGGTTTGAAATTTGACTCTTCGCGTCAATTTAATGGCACAAAAAAAGCCGAATCTGTTAACAGATTCGGCCCGATTCCGGAGAGACCTTATCCTATCGGCATTCCGGAGAAAAACTTTAAATTCATTACATTTCAGAGGGTTGTTTTATTTTTTGCCAAATACCCTTGGCCCACGACTTAAGACCTTCATGCGACCCCCTCCACAGTGAAGGGCTTACCTCCTCAAGGGGGGCAAATAAAGGGGAGAGGAGTCCGATAGTGGAAGTACACAAAGGGGACTTAAGTCCTTCGGTTACACCGGTGAGACTGAGTGGATAGCCGACTCGAGCGCTCACTCCGAATACATCTTCCGCAATCCAACACACTCCAGGCATAAGCGAACCACCACCGGTTAAGACAATTCCTTTGCTGATGAACTGCGTCACCTTAAGCCGTTTCAATTCAGAGTGGACATAATTGAAAATTTCACGAACTCTGGGTTCAACGATTTGCATCAATTGACCTCGGGAAAATTCGCGAACGCCACCGAGATGTTCAGCTGTCTGAAGCTGAAATA
>JBEAPS010000105.1:0-2632 GCA_041164285.1 Pseudomonadota bacterium | reverse complement strand
TGGTGAAAGCTCTGGCACGACCGCTTTCGCGCGATTTGATGGCCAAGCAAACTCAAAACTCTCCGATCTCACCCTTGAATTTCCTGGACTGAGATCGCAAGCGTCGGTATCCACTTTGTTTCGACCAAACGAAGTTGGAAACTCGCCTGAAGGCGCATTTTTTTACAGTGAAGTCAGCACAAGCCAAAACCCCAAACCTGCTTCATCAATCATTCCAAAAGTCGAATACGTTCCAAACACACGTAACGTGCTCTTGGCTGTCGATCACTCAGAGTTGAGAACAGCTCTGACCAATGGACAACGACATGTGACTTGTAAAAATGTTGTTGGAGTAAATGGAGCAGGTGACAGCCTTAGCTTGATCAAGGTCACCCTCACAACTCATCCTGCCAGCAGCAGGCTGCCGCAATTGACCTATCAGCGTCTACCTGTGCAAGTGCCCTCAGGTCTCACCCTACAATTGAGCTTGACTGACTGCCTAGAAATAGCACGACAGCAGCTCATAAGCAGCTTTTACGAGGACGTTACTTTGAGAGACAGCGCGGCGTTTAGAACTCTTCTTGCCGGCCTTCCTGTGCAGCCGATCCAAGCACATGCGACTCAAGTAAACTTTCAAGACAAACTTGAGAGTGATATTGACGCTGAGACCTCCGCACTTCCAGCTCACCCAGCCGAAGATCTGGAGTTTTAATGAAAAGTATTAATAAAAAGAAAATCCATGTCTCAAAAGCAACAAAATCTGAGAAACTATTAGCGCGTTTATTGCTTCCTTTCTTATTATTTGTAGTATTCCTTATGGAGATCTCTCTTGGCAGCCGGAGCCATTCTGAAACAAAAGGCTTTTTTGAAAAAGCAAGGTCTACAGCAACCGAAAAAATAAGAGGATGGGAGAAGCCTGCCGCGGAGGGAACTTGGCGCTCGAAAACTGATGGACGTTCGAATGCCGGCTTTCATTTTAATTGGCCGAAGTCTGCTGAGCCACCCGAGTTCGATTCATTGCCAAACTCAGAAGACAGAGCTGACAAACTAAAAAAAGCGATCATTCTGGGTAAGTCAAAAATTCGCGTCGAATTTGACACAAGTGATGATAAATTGAACTGGCTTGAGGAACCACTCAACTCTGCGGGAGAAGTGCTCCTTCGTAAAAAAGTAATCATGATGCTTCCCGGCGATAGACTGAAGCTAAAAAACTTTCAACAGACATCCATCCCGAAAGTTTGGTCAATTCGCGTTCGCGCTGTGGCTGTTACGCAAGACCGCCTTGATGCACCTCTTCCAGTGCGAGTGGGGTTTTTAGCTGAAACAAGCTTTAGAAGTGAAATCGACCCTCTCGGACAGCACTTTGATATCATTATTCCACCACCAGCAGAGATCCAAAGAAACAAGCCAAACGATTTTGTAATTGAGTGGCCCGCAACTAACTCTGGAATACTAGTCATCGATGGAATCAAGCCAATAGAGTCAAATAGCGCTGTTGGAAAAAAGAACCACAAGAACCTCATCGTTCATATCGATAATTTAGGCACACAGATTGCGGCACTGAAAAAAACAATTAAAACAATTAAAGGCCTATCTTCGGAGCGACAAGGAACCATCCTCATTCGCAATGCTATCCCGTCGACTACTGATACTGGAATTTCGAAAGAGGCATTACTTGTTAACAGAAATCCAATCGAACTCGGCGCTACCATTTCAAACCCGAACCTTAAGGAACTCATTACAAGGGACTATTTTCTTGTTAAGCGTGCAATCCAACAAGGAGGATCTGCGAGAAAAATAGTTTTGAATTCAGGCCTCACCTGCGAATCAAATTGCACAGATGCAAACATTTCTTTGAACAGCCAATCTGCGTTCACTTCAACACTGACAATCAGTCGCATTGAAGAGTTTGAAAGCACTAAACGCTTCATAAGAAATGATGAGTTTATCACTGACCCAGGTCTTCTCTATGTTGAGATAAACAACCCGTCTGACACTTTGCGCCTCAATTCTGAAACCAAAATTAATTCACAATCTTCCTCCATCACTTGGCTCTTCAGTGGGTTGCTGAGGCCGTTTGGATATACAAATTCTAAATTGCAATTTGAGGAGAAATTAGCTCAGCTAGACAATTGGCTTGCAAAGCTAATGGAGTCTTTTTTGGTCACGTCACATTCAGCTAATATTGCAGTCATTTTGCACGACAATTCGCAGGCTCTGAGTTTAGGAAAAAATCAAATGAGAAGAAGCGTCACTCGAGGGGAGATACTCCTTCACCTCAATGAACTGAGTGATTCACGTAATCAAAGAGAGGATGTTTTGACATTCGACGAACCCGTGAGTTCATTATCGGTAATGCGAATGTTCAGCAAGAGAGCATTTTCATCACAATTAATCTCTGCAGTAGAGGAATTTATTCCAGAGCTCAAAGGCGATGCAGTTGCAGTTAACCAGTTACAACGAACTCAACTCATCACGATTACGCCATCTGGATGGTTAATTGATCCTATCGAAAACGGAGACTCAAAGATCCGCAATTACATGGCAATTGCGTCGCCGGAGAAAATTCATGAGATTCAGGAGGTAAGTAATAGAATGCGACAACGCAGTCGACTTATCTCTATCAACTTCGCTTTTCCGGGCTCTAATCAAA
>JBEAPS010000104.1:0-4350 GCA_041164285.1 Pseudomonadota bacterium | reverse complement strand
TCCCTGTGACCGTTGCTTCGGAATGTCGTTTTTTTGTCAGTTTAGATGCAATGAAAAACTGGACTCAAGTGCATGCCACCACAGACAAAAAGATCGCAATCAATAAAGTCGGGCAAAGTCTGCTCAGAGGTCAGGAAACGCTATCCTCAAATTCCCAAGGTGTATCCGGTACGCGCCAGCCAAAGGCCGACTCAGTCTTTATATCACGTGATGGCGGTACTTACTGGGCTCCCTTGAGTTTACCCCCAGAATTCGCGTCCGGTGCAGTCGCAAAAGAAACCGATGTTTATTCTGACAAAGGGTCTTTGGTACTGAGAAAAGGGGGTAAAATTGCGATTTCTCAGGATGCTAGATTGTCTACCTTTAAGACGTACGCTCTTCCGAGCAATCTCTCTGATGCCGAGTTGGTACGTGTGAGGGAGCTAGGCGATCAGATTTTTCTGGTTTTTCAGAATGGGTTGCTCTTCGCTGATAAGAATCTCCAAAATTGGAGCCAGATTGCCGTACAGTCGCCTGTCCACAGATTCAAAGGCCTGCTTTCAGCCCACGGTCGTTTGTACGGCTGGAAATCAGCACACACTGAACCGGGTGGTCTTTTTGTTTCTTCCGATGGTGGAATCAGTTTTAAGAACATTACATCACGTTTGAGCTTATTGGATGGATTCTACAATGAGTCGAAACCCGCTGAATTGGCCAGTTTGGCTTTTATTTCTTTGGGATACCAAAACCCCGTCATTGGCATGGTTCGTTCTGGTCAAAAAATATTCGCAGCTACTCCAGAAGGCGTCGCTGTTTCAGAGGATATGGGCAAGACGTTCTCATTCCTCGAGGGCCAACAAGGCCGGTCTCGGCCTGTTGCCGAAAGTATTGACGCGCTTGGACAAAGGGTTGTCTTGGGAAGTACAAGGAATGGAATCCTGCTCAGTAACGACCGTGGTGAGAATTGGCAGGCGGTTACGACAGCAACCGGTCTACCAACAAACAACATAAAGACTGTCACCTTATCCGACACTGCTTTGGTTGTGCATGCGGCTAGCAACTCGGTTTTCGCTTCAAAAGACGATGGAGTGAGTTGGAGAGAGGTGAACTTATCTGAAGCAACACCTGGTGAAAGTTTTTTCAAAGTCCTTCTATCGAAGGGTGTTATTCTCTATCAGAGTTATTTGTGGGATCAGACCGTACGGGGTACTTATAGAGTTGTCAATTCAAGAATAACAAGCGATCTCGGTAATTCGTTCCAAGATGTCAAAATAGACAATGGCGATCCTGCAGGCCGGTACGAATATAAATTCGATAGCTTTCTTTCTTCCGACAAGGGTTACTTTTTGGGAGGTCCTTCGGATGCCGCTTTTCTAGACAAGAGTTCGACTGCTTGGCAGTTACGCACAGTAAATTCAGGTGGAATGATGACTGCTGTGAACGTGGGCTCCAGTATTTATTACTCCACAGGAACAGGTCTCTATGTAAGCTCTCCAATGTTGCCCATGTCGCTTTCTGAGGTGCCTGGCACATCACAATTGAGTTCGAGTCAATCACTGGAGGAATGTGATCCTCAGTGCAAGCCAATTGCAAACGATAAACCAAATAAAGGCCACTCGAGTGCCGACGGAACGCTGGCAAACAAGACTCCAACCTTGTTAATAAGCCAGTGCGAATTTAGTAAAGTGACAGGCAAATGCGAAGTGCAAGTGGAATGGAGAGATGCTCCCGATCATTCCTGTTTGTGGATATCGGAGAATGACCGTCCTGCGGTTTCCTCTGACTGTGCCTCTCTGGAAAAACCGACTCAGGCCCTCATCACTTTAGATCATTTGAAGCCCGGGAGTGACTACTCGTTTTTTCTTGCTCATGAGGTATCAAAAGGACGTCCGGGTGAAATTTTTGCACAAGCGACACTCTCTATCAAAACTGAGTTGACGGTGTCAGATTGTAAAAGCAGATTAGAAGCTAATTGCGTAGCGGAAATCGCTTGGAAAAACGCCCCTGCCAACTCCTGCGTTTGGGGTTATCGCCCGCTATATGACAAGCCTCACCTTGTTGCATGCGCAGTATCGAACCCTAACTCACACAGCCTCACATCTCGTTTAATCTTTTACGGTGAAAACACATTTTTTCTAGCAAGACAATCAAATGATCCGAATGTTCCTCTCAATGAGGAGTTTGCCAAAATCCGTGTGAATCAGTCTCCACCAGCTGGCTTTCCTGGATATGAAAAGCTTTTGTCACTGCCCTTGTTTGACGCCAAATACTATTTGGACTTCTACCCTGATTTGCAAAATGCATTTGGGCCAGAGAATTATGAGCGTGCCACCATACATTGGCTTGAGTATGGCTTGGCTGATAGGCGCAAAGGCGCGCCATGATAGAGCTCTTCCAAGAGCAACGTCGCCCGTGCGCGCTCGCGAGAACTGTGTTGTAACCCCATCAACCAGTGAGTAGAATTTTTCAAAGATTTGTCGAGAAAGAAGATTTGTCAAAAATTTTATATATCACCGCTACTTGTCCAACTTTTGTGAGTCTCAGTCATACTTTTGAATTATCTCAAACAGCATCTATGGGTTTGAAAATGAAGCTAAGAAATCGGCCGATATCATGAGAAGCGTCGAGGCGGTCAAAATCTAAGGGCACACGCCGAACAAGTGTTTCTTCCGGAATCATAGCTGAGATGCAAAATTGCAGCCACCGAGATCAAGTCTTTCGTGACCGACGATATGCAAAAAAAAGAAATTAAATCATAAAAAATCAGGCGCTCACCGCGAGGTGCAGGCGCTCTTCAATTTTGTGTCGAAAAGCCATTGGCGGGAAGCACTTTGGGATTTGCATTTCGAAGCCAATTCAGGCCATTGCAGACACTAGCTACACGGTGTTTGCCGCAGATGTTTTTGCGACGAGTGTCCGAGCCGAGACACCCGACAAAGCGCATGCCAATTCAGCACAATATTACAAAGACCGGGGCATGTTGCGCGAGCGCCTCAAAGCTATAATTGCTCAGTTGGAAAAGATTGCAGCCAACAAAAACAACGTAACAACCTGATTTTGTCTTGGCGAAAAGAGCGTTGTTGAGCTGGCGCGCAGTGGTGCAGATTCACCTACAATTGTGAGTTTTCATGGTGGTCTCCACAGTCCCGCCCCTGCCGATGGAAGGAACATCAGGGCACGCATCCTTGCCTTGCATGGTGCTGTCGACCCATTCGTCTCGACTGCAAATTTGACTGAGTTTGAAGAAGAGATGCGCAGCCACAAAATCGACAGACCGTTGGGGAAGTACGTTGGCGCTGTTCACTCTTTCTCAGACACGACCGCAGACAATGACAACAGAAAAGGAGCTACCTAAAACACAGCAATTGATCAGCGCAGTTGGCAAGCGATGAAGAGTTCTCTGGAAGAAAGCATTTCACAATGATTCTGGAATAACCTTGCCCACAGGGATACGCAGAATTCTCTTTAGATATGCTGATTATTCTACAATGATTCCATGGCATGCAAGGAGCCCGAGAACTTCGGGAAACGAAAATTTTGCTCCGGTCGTTTTGCAAGTGCCCGGATCAAATGTGTAGTTTTTCGCTCCTCGAAAATCAGCCTTCAACAGCTGGTTTTTATGGAAACGGGCGTCGGTCAGGTTGGTCCCGGTGAAAACCGCATCGCTCAAATTGCTCTGCGAGAAATCGACGTCATCCGCGAGGCAGTTGATGACTTTCAGGCGGCGAAGATCGAGATCAGACAAAGAAGAACTTCTCAGATTGCAATCATCAAAGGTCAAACGTTCAATAGAGTTTGTGCTGGAGAGTGCAATGCCGACAAGTTTGCAGTTTTTGAAGACACAGCGTTTAAATGTTGAATTGCGAAGATTCACCATGCTCAAATCGCAGCGTTCAAATGTGCAATCGAGGAATCTGGAACCTTGAAAGCTTGCGTTTTGGAAAATGCAGCCTCGAAAACTGCAGTCGCGCAGATCCTTGTGGGAAAGAGCCGCATTTGCAAGTTGAAGATCGCAAAATTCCTGTTCCTCGAATTCTTTTTCTATCAACAAATCCTGCATCTTCAACCTCACCTTGAATTGGTAGAACATTTGGCTACTCACAGGAATCTGTGGGTAGCAGTATCGCCAGGCATTTCCAACTCAATCGAACATAGAACTCATGAAAACTATCGCTCAGCAGGTGCAACGCGCCGATGTGAATGATTGAGTTGCTGTTCACCATGTTATTTAAAAAGTGAACAGCAAACAATTGCTCAAGAGACTTAGCCTATCTCAATTGTTGTTTTGTGTAGGAGCTGCAGCGGGAGCTGCAACGGGAGCTGCAACAGGAGCTGCAACGGGAGCTGCAACAGGAGCTGCAACAGGAGCCG
>JBEAPS010000103.1:0-6216 GCA_041164285.1 Pseudomonadota bacterium | reverse complement strand
CGGGTGTGCTCACACTCTCGAGAGCAGAGGGCTTTAGCCCAGAGGCAGTGCTTTTTGTGGGGACTGCTGGTTGCTACTCCGACGCTGTGGCAATCAACAGTGCGCACTTTTGTTCTAAAGTTTTCTGGAGTGATGGTGACCTTTCTCAAGCGAGGTCTTATCTGCCAGGAGCTGAAAATGGTGGCGTCAAATGTCAGTCTGAGCCTTCAATTATTCCAGATACTGGTATGGTTGCAGTGTCTTCGCCTGGTATCACAACTGACTTGCAGCTGGCTCAAAGTTTAGCGCGTTTCGGCCATCTTGAAAATTTAGAGTTGTTTGGCGTTGCAGAGGCTGCCCGCATTGCGGGAGTTCGCTGGGGGGCGGTGTTGGGTGTGAGTAATCGTGTAGGTGTTCACGCACACAGGGAATGGAAAGAGAACCATTTGGAAGCTTCAATTTCAGCACAAAAGTTCCTGCTCGATAAGTTTTTGAAAGGTCGATTGAAATTATGATAAGAGTAGTGCTTGTTTCACCAATGCACGCAGGCAATGTTGGTTCTGTTGCTAGAATTTGTGGAAACTTCGGTATTACCGATGTGTGCGTTGTTGCGCCGAGGTGTGATCTCAAGAGTGAAGATGCGCAAATATTTGCCACTTATCATGCTCATGGAATTCTGAATGGTTTTGTGGAGTGCGCGACGTTGGCTGAAGCGGTGCAGGGAGCACAGTGCGTCGTTGGCTTCAGCCGTCGAATCGGGGATTTGAGGCGGCCCGATTTGAAGTGGGCTGAGCTACCCGAGGTTATTCAAACAGAGGGCCTGACTTGCTTTGTTTTTGGCTCGGAAGATACGGGTCTTGCCCAGAGCGACCTCACATTGTGCACGCATCTGTGCACCCTTCCTACAAATGCTTCAGTTCCATCGATGAATCTCAGTCAAGCTGTCACAGCTGTTCTCGCCGGAAGTGTGTGGCAAACTCCAACCGTGAAAGAATACTTTCCCGCGGTGAAAAGCCGACTAGAAGCAGAGCGTCCTGTCAATGCAACGGCAATGCACAGTCTCATTGAGCATTGGCGACAGGTGATGGTTGCCGTAGGATTAACTCGTGATGGTAATCCGGATCGATTGTTGCATTACTATCACAGGGTCTTAAATCGAGCCGACCTCACGGAACGTGAGGCCAACATGTTTCACGGATTTCTGAGTCAGGTTGAAAAAAAATTAGAGAGTCCCGACTAAAATGTGAGGTGCAGATATGCCGGCCATTTCTGGTATCACCAATGTCAGAAGGGTAGCAAATTCGCTCCTCAGTCCAGGGCTGACCATTGTATCCTTTTGTTTTGTTGTCTTGTTTTGGTTTCGCTCTCTTACAATTGAACCCTTTGACTCACTTGAGTCAGTTCATAGAATGACATCAAGTGAGATAAAGCGTGCTGGTCAACTGGACGCTCAAATGAGCGCACTGAGTTCAATTGAACAACCTATCAGCACAATTTACTCATCTTTGCTCGCAACAATAAGCACTTTACTCGACGGTGAGGGTGCTGACGTGAGTGCATTTTCTGGTCGATTTTTAAGTATTCTTCTATCTTTGATGGTTTTGTGGAGCCTTCACTCTACTTGGAAAAATTTTGCCAATGAAACTCATCAGAGGAGTTTTGAAAACCGTCGAATTTTCACTACGTCGCTCTCTCCCGTGTTTTATATGCTCCTAAGCGCGCCCGCACTTGCTGCGTCTGTCTTGTTTTCTTCAGATCTTCTGTTTATTGCATTTGCATCGATATATGTCTGCAAACAAACGATGTTTATTATCTCCGTTCTCAATAGTCAGAAGTTACAATTGAAGCACCAGTTCGTGATTGCGTCCGTGCTCGCTGGTGCTCTAGCCACCGAGGGGTGGTCTGGATTTTTTGTCCTGATTTTGAGTCCCATGTTTTTTGCTTTTCTTGCTTGGCTCTACTTTCGTGTTTCCTCGGGGGCTCAGAAAAACGTTTTCAAACTGCAGCGCTACTTGGGTCAACTGTCTGGGCAGGTTGTGGGTGGGGTTCTGTTATTTTTGATCGCTTTTGCTTCGCTTAAAAAAAGATTTCCATGGGGATATTTTGGCAGTGATAATTCGAGTCATGCTCATGTGGAAACGGTTTCAACTCCGAGTTCTGAGTTCGTTGGATTCATTGTGATAGGATTGTTGGTTTTTTGTTGTTTTTCTTACTTGGTCGCGTTGCTTATTTATAGTTATTGTATTGATTCAAATGAGAGAAATCTAGGCCAATTCAACACCAGCGATAGCTCTTTGATAGGTATGAGAGCGTCAGTAGACAAGCTACAGACACTTTGGTTTTTAAGTTTAGTCTGTGTGTGGGGTCTCTGCTTTCTATTACTCGATAGTTCTATTTCGGCAATCCTGTTTGGATTTCCTGTGCTTGCACTTTGGGCGGTTTTGTTTCGCGGTAGACAAAGTTTTTCAGTGTTGTCTCGGTATCGAAAAACTGTCGTTCGCGTCTCCCATTTTCTCACATTTTTTCTACCTGCAGTTCTTTTGGCTCTTTCAATATTCATTCTTATACAAAGCCATTTTCAGTTGAATTGGGCAAAATTGATCGAGAATGAGGGCACATTGTCCATAATTTCAGCTTTTAGTGAGCGCAGTCTACCTCTTGGTGTGTCTCTTTTTATTGCGGGAATATTGAGTTTTTTTGCTTCGCTGGTTGTCTTTCAATGGGCGTCTGTTTGTCTTGAAAGAAAGCGAAGATCTGAATTGTTTTTATCAAGTGTCATTAGGCTGGTTGTGCTTTTTCAGACAGTTGTCGCTGTTGTATTGCTGCAGGGCGTCGTTGTCGAAGCCGAGGATGTGTTAACAATTTCTTTAGAGCAAGCTGTAAACAAAGCAAAACTTTATTTGGAGCCAAATGAGCAGCTGGCTACAGCTGGTCTTTTTGCACCCAATATAATTTCTTACTTTGGTGGCCCTGTTAATATGCGAAAGGACGCCGCGGAAGACTTGTTTCAAAGTCGCAAATACTCTGTTGTTTTGACACCTGACTGGAATATTGGCCTGTGCGAAAAGCACGGGTACGATATAGCTGCAGGTGCGGAGTTTTATCGGATTTGTTTGCGAAGTTACAAAAGAACGCTGGAGGGGCCGCATAATTGAGATTATTTCGTAATTTAAAAACGAGGGGTTTTCTCGCAGCTTTCTCTACAGCCCTGCTTACCAATAGTTTAGGCTGCGTTTCGAAATCGAACTCAAATAGGCTAGAAAACTCGAAAAAAAATGACAAGATTTCAGGCGAGGTAGCTTTGAAGGGCTCTGGTGATGGAAACCTGCAGTTGGGGATTTGTCCAGCTGGAACGCGTCTCAATGAGCGCCCGCGTGTGTGTGTAACTCGTGGAGGATTTGCACTTGGACCATTTCCTCTGGAACTGCAGGAGCTTTGCAGAGAGAAATCACCTAGTGAGGCCGCAACCTGTGTGCAGAAGCAGGACTGGCCTTTTGAATTGTTAATGAGTTTGTACCCGAACTATGTCGATGAATGCCCGCCCGGCACAGTCCCTGGAACAGGAGGCGTGTGCATTGGAACGGATAGCCTGTTTGGGCCTTTCACACTTGAACAGATCATGGCTTGTCGAGCTGGCGTTTCGTTAGTTCAGCAAGGTCAGTGTGATGAATTGGCATGGCCTCCCATGTTTATGAAATTTGTTCAGAAAGGTTCTGAACCACCTGGCATGGAGATCGACTCCGCAGTCAATCCAACAGCATCAGCTCCAGAACTCAAGTCACAAAGCCCTTCAAAGGTTGGGGAAGAGAAGATCGAGCCTTCAGTGAAAGACGCTCCGACTGATGCTAGCGCACCTCTCAAGGTGGAGCAGAAAAAACTTTCAATGTTGCCGGCTCCAGTTTCTCAGGCACCGCGTCCTCCCACGTTTTGCGTCCACAGTTGGGATGAGGTTCCAGGAACTGCCGACTTTACAACAGTTAATGTTTATATGCGTTCTTTGCAGCAGAAGGAGTCGTATCAGCTAGACAGAAAGCAGGATGCAACTCTGCTCGGAAGTCGCGACTTTCAGAATCTAGATGTATGTGGGCGCGCGAGATTCTTGAAGGGATGCTTTCAAAAAGTCATTTATGATAAAAACTCAGTTGCTGCCCAGTCGTTCAGAAAATGGTCTCTTGGGAGACTGAGGCCTGTAGAGGCTTACATGGCAATTGTTTACCAAAAAACACGCCTTGGTCTTTGGCAGGATGAGTGTTGGCGTGGGCGGTGCATGGGGCGAGGTTTGGCAAGAGTCGACGCTGCATATTCAGTTTCGGGTAGAAAGATAAGAAACGAAGACAGTGTTTGGTTTGGTGTGACGCATAACATCATCACAAACTTGCGTTTTGGAATGCGAGAAATTGCAAGAAAGCTGACTTCAGGTCCGAGTGATCTCTATCAACTGGGCTTTTCCATGTATCAGACACCCGGCCAGAGAGAGAAGTTCGCACGCGAGATCACTGAAAACTATCGTAAGCTTGTATCATGTCAATTAGATTAGGCGCAGTTTCTGTTAGGCTGCGCCGTGCCTGTTACTGCCGCCGCGCGCTCCCGATTTCATTTTGAGGGCTGTTGTTTGTTGTGTGTCCCAACTATCGCGTGACACCTGCTCCCATCGAAACAAGACCCCAGGCCTGCCTTGAGACCAAAATTGTAGTCCAACTGCCGTTACCGCATAGCGTTCAAATGCGATCACACGACTTGTTTGGTTAGAGAGCTGCAGTACGAGACGTTTATCCTGGAGGCGAACAGAAAGCACTCTGTCGTGTTTCGAACCCTCCAGCCAAAGCAGAGTGCAGGGTGATTCGCACAGTTTTTTCAGTTTCTCGGCCAAAAACATATCAGGCATAGGGAGCCCTCCATAGCATAGTCGCAGCGCATCCTTACGCCGCGCGAATGTTCAACCTCTAGGAGACAGAACATTCTCCAGGCGTATCGGTGTTCGCCTGAATTGCTGAGAGGGCAACGTTTCCGTGTTGGTTGGCTTTTGTCACTGCAGGGCAAGAATTACCTTGCTGCGTTGGCGGATGTGTGCTCCGCCTGCGGAAATATGTCAGACAAATGGATTGGTAGTGCTTTTTCCAATGACCTGTTGATCACTCGTTTGAGCTCGACAATTCGCGACGAAGAATCGGTCGCTGAGGGTGATGGCTCACGGACTTGGGCGCGGCGGGCATCTTCCTCGATAATATTAATAAGTTTGTCTAGAACGAGAGCAGTATACAAAAATCTTGGTGGGCCTAGAGCTCGGCGGACACCGGGTGTCACAGTCTGAGCTAGAGTTGCCAGAGCATGGAGTTGATGTGCTTCCGGATGACGGTAGAGATTAACTGAAGTGGCCTCGGATATATATTTGGAAAAACCGTCCAAAACGAGCAAGCCGCGAATGTAATCACGTGGATCTGAATTGAGCCGATCTGCATGTGTGCTGAACCCTAGCCCCGCAATGTAGCTGCCCTGAGTGTAGAAGTTTCTTGTCCGAATTCCAGCTGCGGAAAAAATCGAAACTGCTTGTGGAGACAAAGGGCTAAAAGTTTGAAAAGTGCGTGCCAGGCCAGCTTTATTAAAGACCGCTGCTACAAGTTCGGAGCAATAGAGTTTATCTGCACTGTTGAGCTCAAATTTAAAATCATATCTATAATCACTCTCAATCATTTGTGAGATAGCTTCATAAATCGCTTTTCTGTCGTCGGAAGTGAGGCCTGTGGGTCGAATGATCGTGTAACGATCTGAGTAAAGATCAAGTGGGGCAACGAGAAGTTGACCGTAATTCATTTCAACTGTCATCGGGATTCCTTCATCGCTGAAGTGCACCATCATCAAATGGCTGAGAAGTGAGCCAGATTGTGTGAGTGTTTCCCAGAGTCCGCCGACCGGTCCAGTTTGTAATAAAATTATGTCACCTTGCCTTATCTCCACTCCGTCATGTCGATATGAGTGTTCCCAGGGAGCTGCAGTTGAACGAAACGTTTGAAGGATTTCTCGTCGGAGCTTTTCCTTTTCAGCTGGTTCTGCGGAGATGAGGTTAATCGTGTAGGAAATTTCCTCGTGGAGTTTTGACCATTTAACTCGGGCATTTTGTTGTTTAACCGGTATCTGTTTGAGTTCTTCAAAGTAGCGTTTGAATTCTGTCCACTTTTCCTTGAAGTTTTGTAGTGCGTCCCCCACAAAGCGCTCAGCTGATGGGTGTCTGGTATTTGG
>JBEAPS010000102.1:0-19930 GCA_041164285.1 Pseudomonadota bacterium | reverse complement strand
AAATGCAGTCCCACTTTTTCCATTCTCTCTCACGCGATTTTTTGCAGCCTGGCATGCGCTAGGTGAGTTGGTCAAAACCAACGTTCCATCTATCATTTGGGTATTTGAAGGACGTGAGCATACATTGTGCGCCTTACACAGAGTTATTCATAAGAATCTCTGGAAAAGTACACGCCTTGTTCGTGTCCGCGGGCAAGCGGGCGGTGTCCGACGCAACCCAATCAATCAATGGGCCTACACGCAAGGCGTATCAGGTGTCGCATTTGCGGCTGAAGTAGTCCGAAAAAGAGCGCAAATTGCCATGCCTGATGCGCAAGGCAAAGTGCAACTCTATTGCACCGCGACTCTCAAAGAGCCTGTTCTTTCTCTACAATCTGCCTCACAACACATAGCGGTTTCACGTCACTTTGCGCTCGACTTCAATCATCCAACAATTACGGTCGTTGGGAGATTTGATCCAGTAAAAGGACATAAGGAAACTCTTCGTGCCGCTTCTAGCGCAAATTTCAAATCCTATCTTAAACCTGAACAATGGGTTCAGTTAGTTTTCATAGGTGAATCTCAAAATATCGCTGCTCCTGACTTGGTTCAGGATGCCATCGGGGCCATTGGAGGTTCCTTGAGACAACTGAGCGACCACCGGTGGCTCATTGAGTCTGCAGAAAAAAAAGTTCGTGTCCTCATCATAGATGAACGCATTCGGGATATTGAAGTATGGATGCGCCAATCGAGCTTTGGGCTAATCCCAAGCCTTGGAAGTGAAGTAATTTGCCGCGTGGCTGTTGAATTTTTACAACAAGGCACTCCTCTTATCAGCAGCGATGCCGGTGCTTTGTCAGAGGTGCTCAGTAAATCCTGTGCCCTGGTTTTTGAAAATAATAACTCTGAAAAATTGAAAGAGGCACTCGAGAAAAGCCTCGTTTTATTCAATCAACCTGAGGTTCATTTGGCAATGAGAAGCAATGCAGCAACTCACGGGGCCAGCTTTGGACCATCGGGCTGGAACAACCTCATTGGCTGGGCAAACACATTGCAACCGTTTTACAGCGAACCTAAACCGAAATGAAGTTCATTCAAGAAGAACAGTCCCCATGGTATCGTCACCTGCTTTTCCATTGGGTGGAACCCCTCATTGAGCTCGGCTCGAAAAAGCCAGTGAGTGACGAAGACCTTTTTCCTCTCAATGAATCAGAAAACTCGCAACGTTGTGGTGAGCGTTTTTATTCCACTGTTGATTATCACTCAAGAAATCCACGCCATGCAGTTCTGAAAACGATATGGTCAGAGCATAAGAAAACATTTTTTCTCATCAGCACTCTGGCCCTAGTCAACCTTGTTTTTGCAATTTTAAATCCATTTTTGATTCGAGAAATCCTAACGGTGTTAGGTGCTCAAAATGCTCCAACTCCGCGTATCTGGACGCTTGCACTTCTGCTGACGTCCAGTGCATTGATGGCCAACTTGAGCATTCATCACGTGTATCATGCCGCACTTAAGCTTGGTATGAGAATTCGAGCCGGTCTGGTTTACTCCATTTACAAAAAAGCGATCAAACTGAGCCCGCTCGCTCGTTCGAAAAGCAATGCTGGTGAAATCGTCAACCTAATGGCGAGCGACGCTGCCAGAATTTATAACGTGGCTAGCATGATTCATCTCGTTTGGACTGTTCCGCTCCAAACCGCAATCATTACCATCGCTCTTTTTACAATTATGGGAACGTCCGCACTGGCAGGGCTGGTAGTGATGATTATGATGCTCGTTTTGTCTTCGGGACGAGCCAAAAAAATGATGGTGTCACGCAAAAATCTTATGAGCCATAGCGACCAGCGTGTCAGCTTGATGAGTGAAATTCTCAGTGCCATGAGAGTGATCAAGCTTTACTGTTGGGAAAATAGTTTTATTCAGAAAATATATGGAATACGTCAGCAAGAAATTAAAGAGCTCAGGAGCCTTGCCAAAGACTCTGCACTCGTCAACATTCTATTCGCGAGCACTCCTCTTTTTGTGGGATTCGCGACATTTTCAATGCATCTTCTCAGCGGAAAAACACTCAGAGTTGAAGATGTTTTCGGATCACTCGCATTCTTCGGCATACTAAGACCCGTAATGTCGCAATTACCCATGGTTCTCTCGGGACTCATTGATGCCAAGATATCGCTGGAACGCATCAACGGGTTTATGTTCAATCAGAACGTTCCTGCACGAAACAAAGCTGATTTAAAAGCAGGTGAAATAAAAATAAACTCCGGAACTGTATCCTGGATGGATGGGAGTCAAGACCTTCATCTTCCAGATTTACACATAAAACCAGGTGAACTCATTTTAGTGATGGGTGCTGTGGGGTCAGGAAAATCTACATTCCTTCATTCGTTACTCAACGAAACTCAAAACTCGAACTCACTTATTTCACTGGCAGGAAAAGTTGCATTCGCTCCTCAAACTGCTTGGATTATGCAAGGAACTATCAAAGAGAACATAGTTTTTTCTGAGTCAGTAGATCCCGTGACATACTCAAACGCGATCGTGGCCTGCGCCCTTGAAGAAGACTTGATGCAACTTTCCGCCGGAGACGAAACAGAGATTGGCGAGAAAGGCGTTAACCTTTCGGGAGGGCAAAAACAGAGAATTGCGCTAGCTCGATGCGTTATGTCCGACGCAGATCTAATTCTGTTGGATAGTTCGTTGAGCGCAGTTGACAGTAAAACATCGAAATCAATATTCGAAACATGCATCCTCAAAACAATGCGGAGTAAAACTCGAATTCTCGTCACTCAGAATTTCGACCACATTGCTTTGGCCGATCGGGTGCTTTGGTGTCAAGACGGCAGACTGCGTGCGTTAACTCCTGAGGAAACAGAAAAACTATATACGAACCATAGAGAGGCCATGTCTGAAAAGCATACTGCTTGGATTCCGACACACACCTCAAATGTCGTTGTACAACCGGAAGAGTTAGATCTTGAAAAAAAGCAACTTACAACACCAGCGCTCAGCTCGGTTTCACTGCAATCTGCAACCTGTGCAGGTAGTACGAAGCACACTCAGAAAGATCGCCTGATAATCGATGAAGAACGCTCAGTTGGTGCCGTTGAAAAACAACACTATGTCAAATATCTGAGCCAAATTGCACCTCGCAGCGTTGCGTACATATTGCTTGCTGTTTTCATCTTTAGAGAAATCTTCAATACCGGAAGTGACAGCTGGCTAGCATGGTGGACAAAGAATCAGACTGTCGGAGTGGGCTCATTTCTACTCATCTTTGCCATATTAGGACTTATTGCAGCAGCGCTTACTTTTACAAGAACCTTTTACACAGCTCAGCGCGGTGTGCATGCTGCCTTAACCATACACAACCAATTGCTCAATGGGGTTTTGAAAGCGCCCATGAGCTTTTTTGAACGCACTCCGACTGGCCGAATTCTCAACCGGTTCGGAAAAGACACAGAGGCCATTGACCAATATATCCCCAATACTCTTCTCGACGCTTTAACTTGTTTGTTTGCAATCGTTTCAACGATGACTCTCATCTCAATCGTTTCACCCGTCGCGCTCATTTCTTTTTTACCATTGTCGTTTTTTTACATGAAAATCCAAAGCCGATTTCGCAAGACATCAAGGGAAGTCAAGCGGCTGGAATCAATCAGCCGTTCCCCTCTCTATGCCCACTTCTCTGAGTCACTATCCGGAAGCTCGGTCATTCGAGCATTTAACAAAGGTGATTACTTTCTCAACGAGAGTACTCTAAGATTTGATGGCAATCAGAGAGCTTTTTACACAATGATATCGATCAACAGGTGGCTTGGAACACGTCTCGAATTGATTGGTGCTCTCGTTCTAGGCTTCACCGCGCTATCGGTCATCGTTTTTCACAGACACATTAGTCCCTCATTTGCCGGAGTGTCGCTCACGTATGCCTTATTGATTACGGGTTCACTCAATTGGGCTGTGCGAATGATAAGTGAACTTGAAAGCAGTATGAACGCCATTGAGAGAGTCAGCTACTACTCGCAAACAGAGAGCGAAAACCAAGGGGGAGTCGCACAGTCGCCGGAATGGCCAACAAAGGGCACCATCGAGTTTAAGCAATTGACGCTTCGCTACCGTGCTGGTCTGCCTGCGGTACTGGATCAACTCAGCCTGAGTATTGCCGGCGGTGAACGCATTGGAATTGTGGGTCGGACAGGTGCAGGTAAATCAACGTTACTTCAGACTCTTTTCCGAATTGTCGAGCCACCCGACGACTCGATTTTCATTGATGGCGTCGACATCAAAACTCTGCCCCTCGAACAGCTGCGAAGCTGCATTGCTGTCATTCCACAAGAACCAGTTCTATTTTCAGGAACTCTTCGTGAAAATTTAGACCCTTTTCTTCGATATACCGACGCTGATATTAACGATGCAATTGAAAAAGCTCACTTGAAGCGAATGATTGACAGCCTGCCTGGTGGACTCAACCAACGATTACACGAGGGCGGCAGCAACCTGAGTGCGGGCCAAAGGCAGCAGCTTTGTTTGGCGAGAGCTTTGCTCCTGAAAACAAAAATATTGCTCTTAGATGAAGCAACTGCGAACGTCGACGCCCATACAGACGCGCTTATTCAAGACACCTTGCAGCACGAGTTTAACGACTGCACTGTCTTGTGCATTGCACACAGAATCAACACCGTTATGCACTGTGATAGGGTGGCTGTGCTTCGTTCGGGGCGTGTTGCGGAATTTGCATCACCCAAAGAATTGATAAGCAACAAGGAAAGTTTGTTTGCAAGCTACTGGGCTCAATCTCGCCTTGAGCTCCGAGGCCAGTGAGTCTATGGTGTGCGTTCAAATTGCCGAAAGGGTTTGCAGATGAATCCATCCGAAAGTAAGTTTCCAAGTAAAAACAGACACAAAGGGTGGTGGGTCCTCAGTGGAGTCGCGATACTTTCGTTCCTCATGGCTGGCTTAACGTCTTACACATACCGCCAAACAGACGTACATCTTGCCGAAACTTATGAACGGGTGTCAGCCTTGGGAGCAAACGCAACCGCCGAGCAATGCATAGATGACATGGTTCAATGGATTCCCAAATGCGATGGCATGAAAGCCCTGTGCGAGGGAGCAGTTCCGCGCGTAATGGCTTCGTGTCTAAAGGCACGTGATCGCAGCGCCGAATGTCAGGCACTCATAAATAGACCAGCAGATGCTCACTTTGGGTTTAAGGAGTGTGCTGCTCGCGGACTGAGTCGCTCACTGAATAAAGTTTGCGGAAACTCCTACAAGGCACTAGACCTGCACTGTCGTGACTTAGGTTATCCACCAGCATCGATTGAGCAGTAAAAAAATGAACGGTGTGCCGCACATATCTTCACAGTCGCAGCAGACAGACTGGAGAGATTTCATCGAGCTGACTAAGCCGAGAATCACTCTGTTTTGTATCTTGATGACACTTGGTGGGCTCTCAATGGCACCGCAGGCGGTCGGCATATCAAACCTATTCGCAACGCTCATTGGAACCGCTTTGTCTGTCGGTGCCGCAAATACCCTGAATATGTATTGGGAAAGAAGTACTGACAAACTCATGAGCCGGACAGCTCTGCGCCCGTTAGCTGCTGAACGGCTCAATCCGAAGTGGGCTCTCGGATTTGGTATTGTTCAAATCCTTCTCTCCATGATCATTCTAACATTCGCAGTGAACCCCCTCACTGCAGCACTCAGTCTCTTTGCGTTTGCATCATATGTATTTATATACACACCATTGAAAAGGGTGACCCCGCATGCACTTCTCATTGGGGCCGTTCCTGGCGCCATGCCACCGCTTCTGGGCTGGACTGCAGCCACTGCAGAAGTTTCTGCCCCCGGAATCGTTCTCTTTTCAATTTTACTCATCTGGCAAATTCCACATTTCATTGCAATTTCGTTCAACCATGTAGACGACTATAAGAATGCAGGAATCAAAACTTGGCCCGGTGAGCGCGGTACGAAGCCAGCGACATACCAAGCATTGCTTTACTCATTGGCGCTCATTCCTGTGAGCCTGCTGCTTCTTTATTTCAATGTTGCAGGACTTATTTATGGCGCAACTGCTATAGCCGTAGGAGCGTGGATGCTTGTCGCCAATCTGAAAGGCCTCAATCCAACGAAACATCCAACTTGGGCTAGACAACTTTTCTTCGCTTCACTGGTTTATCTGCCGGTTCTGACAGTGGGCCTTGCCATCGATGTCCTATTGCAATGATTATATCTTTAAACAACTACACATTTGAGTATTTAGCTGGAACTAAAGCACTTTCGGTTGACTCTTTTCGATTACACCGCGGTGAAAAATTAGCGCTTGTGGGGCGAAACGGTTCAGGGAAGTCAACACTGTTGCTCGCATTAGCAGGCCTTCTCGACGACAGGTCAACCTCGCGCTCCTGTGCGATTGCGCGCGAAAAGCAATCTCTTGTTTTTCAGTCCGTGTGCCTCGACAAGAAACTCACTGTGGAAGAGAATCTGAATCTTTTCGCGAAAGTTTGGGGCCTATCCAAAGTCGAAATAAATAGAAATCTGGTGGAGATTTCTGAGACACTCAAGATGACGGATTTGCTGAAACGAAACGTTGGATCTCTTTCAGGTGGGCAACAACGTAGAGCTGACCTTGCCCGCGCGCTCATGATTGAACCAGAAGTCATTTTTCTCGACGAACCCACTGGTGGGCTAGATGTAATTGCTCAACGCGAGTTTTGGAGTGCACTTGGCAAAGCGCAGCAAAAGTACCCAGATTTGACCATTGTTTGTGCTTCGCATCATGGAAATGAACTCAACTTATTTGAACGTTTCGTATTCCTCGAAAAAGGTCTCATTCAGCTCGATGTTTCCCGGGAAAGTCTTGTAGGAGAGGCACATCATGAAACCATCGAAATCTCAACACCAAATTGCTCTCAACTCCAGGAAGTTCTCAAGAAAAAGCTGAACATAGATGCCATTTTATTGTTCGATGACAAACTGATGAGTCATTCTAACAGCGCTGCAGAAACCATCGAGAAAATGAAAGCTTTAACCGATTTTGAAACGCTTGTTGAATCTGTCACGGTAAGGCGCACATCACTCGCAGACGTCATTTTAAAGAAGCTGCTCGACCTCTCAGCTCCTTTTGAAAATCATGAATCACTGAGCTCAGCTCTCACGGAGGTTGCTCCATGACATCGCTGCGAACATTCAAAGTGGCTCACGCCCTGTGGCAAAGGGACACGCTCAGATTCAGAAAAGAGCGTTCACGATGGATTGGATTAGTTTCTCAACCCCTCATGTTCTGGGGGCTCATCGGCTTTGGGCTCAATAGCGTCGTTTCACTTCCTGAGGCGTCTGAAAACTACCTACAGTTCTTTTACTCTGGGTCGCTCGTGATGTGTGTCCTTTTTACAACACTGTTCGGCTCAATCAGTCTCATTGAGGATGCTCAAAGCGGATTTCTGAGAGCTATCATTGCATCACCAGCGCCAAAACTCGGAATAGCCCTCGGTAAAGTGGCTGGACTCATCACACTCGTCATCGTTCAGCTCATCATTTTACTTGCATTTGCACCCCTCGCTGACCTCAGCCTGACGAGTGTGAATTGGCTCCAGTTCGTCATAACAGCTGTGGTTGGAACCGCTACATTAGCAGGCATAAACCTGGGTGCAGCTCTGCTCAT
This sequence comes from Pseudomonadota bacterium, assembly GCA_041164285.1. GTDB lineage: Bacteria > Bdellovibrionota_B > Oligoflexia > Silvanigrellales > Silvanigrellaceae > RFOM01. The sequence continues at coordinate 12,279 of JBEAPS010000102.1, read as the reverse complement.
TAATTCGGTGCAGGGGTTTCATGCAGTCATGGGACTGATCCTTTTTCCCCTGTGGATCATTTCAGGGGCAATGTTTCCAATTCCCTCCGAGGGAGCACTCGGAGCACTTTCAGCTTTCAACCCTATGAGTCACATCGCAACTCTATTCCGATTTTCGCTAATTCCCGGTGCTTCGGTGAGCACGGCACCACTCTCATTCGGAATTTTGTTAATTCAAGCAACCTTGAGTCTTTGGTTTGCTACAGCAATGATTAGCAACAGGAGGGTGCAAAGTGTTTGAGAAACTGACTGATGGATTCAGAAAAAGCCCATTTCTTTGGTCAGGAGTCATTGCCATTGTTATGATCACGGCTCTGACGCCGTTCACTCGCCGCGTTCCTCTTCCTCCTGAAGTTTTCGGACAAGTGCCAAGCTTTACCATGATCAACCACCTATCTGAGCCGTTTGGGAGCGAACAGCTCAAGGGACAAACATGGGTTGCAAGTTTCATTTTTACCCGTTGCAAAACTTTTTGCCCGATCATCACCAAGCAATTACTCGAATTGCAGAACAAGATCGCCAATTCAGGACTGCAACTCAAAATTGTAAGCTTCACCGTCGATCCCGAATTCGATACACCCGAAACACTCAACCGTTATGCACAGTCTGTTGAGGCTGACACTGCTAAGTGGACCTTTCTCACTGCGGAGCATGCACGTCTCAAAGAATTGATTGAAAGCGGATTTAAGTTGGGTATGGGTGAGTTGGTCGAAACTTCCGACCTCATCGACATTGCTCACGCGCAAAAATTAGTTCTCGTAGACGCTCAAGGGCGGATGCGGGGCTACTACGACGCAACCTCTACAGGCATAGATGAAATTTTCTACCGCGCTGAAGCGGTCGTTGGTGAATCGCTTTACTAGTACCTGCACTCCCATAACGATTGTTAGATGAAGCTCACCAAGTCGCATGATACAGATCAACTTTGTCTCTAAAATTTCTCAAGTGAATGTTTTGATGCGAGACTTGCTCCGGCATCGTGAATGAACTAGAAGGTGCGCGGAACGTGACGACGCTCAGTCATCCGTTTTAGTGTGCTTTCGTGTGTCGAACCCTCATATGTGAAGGTGGTCGAGTGACACCCATTTTTCCTAAGTGGACCAACCATATACCAACAGTTGTTGCGGTTGGAGCCCCAGTCGTTTTAGTTAGTGTTGTTCTCTTTGTTTGGTATTTCTTTTCACCAAAATGGACGGATGTCGGTTATTCGCCGAAACAACCGGTGGCCTTCAGCCACCAGTTGCACGCCGGACAAATGGGCATGGACTGTCGCTATTGTCACAGTACAGTTGAGCGAGCTGCATTCGCCGCAATTCCACCCACCGAAACGTGCATGGGTTGCCACAGCATGGTTCAGGCGAAAAGCCCCAAGCTTCAGCTTGTTCGCGACTCATATAAAACAGGTGAGCCGATTGAATGGGTCAAAGTGCACATGCTTCCCGATCATGCGCACTTCAACCACTCCATTCACGTGAACTCTGGAGTCAATTGTGCATCATGTCATGGTCGCATTGATCAAATGAAAGTTGTTGGGCAAGCCCAACCGCTGAGCATGGGTTGGTGCCTTGAATGTCACCGCAATCCGACGCCAAACTTAGTTCCCAAAAACCAAGTGACAAATCTTGGTTATAATCCAGCTAAAGAAGGCTATGATCCGGAAAAAGATCCGCACAGACTGCGCGGTGTCAATCCACCTCAGCATTGCTCCGGCTGCCATTACTGAAAAAAGATTAGAACTTGGGGAAACCACAAATGCAATCTGAAAATAATCAGGAAAAAAGCGGCAAAAAATACTGGCGCAGCCTTGAAGAGCTCGCCGAGTCGCCCGACATGCTCGCGAAAATGAAAAATGAATTTCCATCCGGTGCCGCAGAGCTTGAAGTGACACCAGGCGTAGATCGCCGCTCATTCTTGGGAATCATCGGCGCATCAGCTGCATTCGCAGGCATGACCACGACCGGCTGCATCCGCAAGCCGCGGGAAAAAATCTTACCCTACAACAAGCGCCCTGAAGACCTCGTTGAAGGTAAGCCACAATATTACGCCTCCGTTGGCCGATTCGGAGGAAGTGTTTTTGGACTTCTCGTGACGAGCTATGAAGGCCGACCCACAAAAATTGACGGCAACCCTTCGCACCCAATGAGTTTGGGAGCAACAAACACCTTCGCTCAAGCGTCCGTGCTCGACGTGTACGACCCAGATCGCAGCCAATCTGTTCTGCAAAATGGAAATGCAATCAGCTCTGCCCGAATGAGCATGAAGGCTCTCAACAAGTCTTTGGCTGAGGCCGCCGCTAAACTCAAAGAAATTGCAGGCACCGGAGACAAGCTGGCTCTGTTGATTGAGGCTGAGCCATCTCCTACTCTCAACTCTGTCATCAAAAACTTCAAAGAACAGTTTCCAGGAGTAAAGGTTTCAATCCACGATGCAGCTATGCGCTGGAACGAAGCCGAAGCTTTGAGACTTCTTGGATTCAAAAACGCACAACTACTCACACGCCTTGAAAACGCAGACGTGATTGCAGCATTCGATGCGGATCCGCTTGGTATTGAAGGCGATGTAGTGCGCAACTCTAAAATGTTTGCCACAAAACGGCGCTCCGTCGACGAAAACGGAACCATGTCGAGGGTCTATGTTGCGGAGCCAGCATTCACTAACACTGGCGCGGTTGCAGACCATCGCTTGAGCATTCGAGCATCGGCCATTGGTGAAACTCTTCTGGCTTTGGCTGCAGCTCTGGCCGCTCAAGGCGTTTCTCTTCCCCAAGAGATAGTAACACGTGGCCAACAAGTTGTGCCCACCAATGCAAGCTGGATCAAGGCATTGGCAACCGACCTCCGCCTCAACAAGGGACGAAGTCTCTTATTGGTCGGACAAAATCAAAAAGCGTGGATCCATGGCATCGCGTTTGCAATTAACGACGCACTCTCAAATGTTGGCAACACGCTCGAAGTGCGCACCAGCGTGCTTCCCGATGCAATTCCGTTGTCACAACTTGCTAGCCTCATGAAACGTGGAAGCATTGATACACTGGTGACGGTCGATGCGAATCCTGTTTATACAGCGCCAGCAGATCTCAAGTTTGAAGAGCTCATCAAGACTCTCAAGTTTAGCCTCCACCTGGGCTACCATGCAGATGAAACCGCTCTGGCGAGTACGATGCATTTCCCCAAATCTCACTTCCTTGAGCAATGGGGTGATCTCGTCAGCACTGACGGCACTGCCGCCATTGTTCAACCGGTGATTGAGCCATTATTTGCATCTCTGAGCGAGTTGAGCTTCCTTTCAGGACTCATGGGTGTTGAGAAAAGCAGTTATGATTTGGTTCAAAGTACTTGGAAGTCGGAAGCTTCAATGAATTTTGAATCGTCATGGCGTCGATGGCTTCATGACGGTGTGATTTCTTCAAAGGTAGGCAACACCCTCACCGATCAACCTAATTTCGCAGGACTGTCTCAGCAGCTCACAGGAATCGGCGCATCTCCAGTGCCCACAGCTTCGCAAATGGAGTTGCTCCTCACTCTCGATCGCAGCGTCTATGATGGTCGTTATGCGAACAATGCCTGGTTGCAAGAAATTCCCGACACTGTGACTAAGTTAACTTGGGACAATGCCGTTATGGTGAGCCCAAAAACTGCCAAAGAAAAGGGAATTAAGACGGGCGACTTTGTTGAGATAACCATCCAAGGAGGCTCACAGACCAAGCTCAAAGCTGCGGTCTTCGTGGTTCCAGGTGTTGCAGAAAATACAGTTGCAATGGCACTCGGATACGGCAGAGCTGGCTTCAATGGTCGCGTATCGACAGGTACAGGTTTCAACGCTTATTCGTTGCTCACTGGCGATTCTCACTCAGCTCTCGGGGTCACGGTTTCAAAAGTTCCAGGGACCTATGAACTTGCGACAACTCAAGAGCACGGGGTTTCGGACTACCAGTACGACACTGAAGTTGGTGCAGAGGCTCTGAAAACTCGTGGAGTCATGCGTGAGGTGACTCTCGCCACTTTCAGAAATGATCCAACGCTTGAAAAGAGCTTCAAGAAATTTGAACTCGGCAAGAAAGAAAACCACAGAACTCTGCTATGGAAACAACCGAACGAGACTCGCGGCAACCAATGGGGTATGACCATCGACCTCAACTCATGTACAGGCTGTAACGCATGTACTGCTGCTTGCCAGGCTGAAAATAATATTTCGGTTGTTGGTAAAAAGCGTGTTCTTATGAGCCGCGAAATGCACTGGATTCGGATCGACCGCTACTTCACAGGAAATGTGGATAACCCTGACAGCATTCAGGCCTCTTTTCAGCCACTGGCTTGCGCGCACTGTGAAACGGCTCCATGTGAGCAAGTTTGTCCAGTTGCTGCAACTGTGCATGGTATCGAAGGAACAAACGATATTGCATACAACCGCTGTATCGGTACACGTTACTGCGCAAACAACTGCCCGTACAAAGTGCGGCGATTCAACTATTTCAACTACTCGAAAGAGAACGACGAAGAGAATCCTCTGTACGCTATGCAAAAAAATCCCCGCGTGACTGTTCGCTTCCGCGGTGTGATTGAAAAGTGCTCGTACTGTATTCAGCGCGTCAATGCTGCACGTATTGAAGCAAAAGTTCGTGGCGAAGAAATTCTCCAAGACGGAGCTGTGATCACTGCATGTCAGCAAGTTTGTCCAACAGAGGCAATCACCTTCGGAAATCTCGCTGACGAAGTAGACTCCAAGGTCAAGCAACTGAAAGCGTCACCGCGCAACTACGCGGTTCTTTCTGAGCTTGCTTTGCTGCCGCGGACAACATTCTTAACGAAGGTCCGCAACACGAATCCGGAACTCGAACCTTCAACCCAACTCTGAAGTGGTGAGCGTAAATGGAAACATCAGTTACTCTAGCTAATCTTGAAGAACGCGTAGACAAACGTGCGCCGCTCGTTTTGGGTCGCGAAACCTTGTCTTCAGTCACTGACATCGTGGCTCGGCCCATGGAAATGGCAACACCCAATGCTTGGTGGATTTGCTTTCTTCTGGCTTTGTCGGGCCTCGGCATTCTGGGAGGTTCTATCGCATACCTCTTTTGGGAAGGGGTCGGTGTGTGGGGTCTCAACAACCGCGTTGGCTGGGCATGGGACATCACCAACTTCGTATTTTGGGTAGGTATCGGTCATGCCGGTACGCTCATCTCGGCAATTCTCTTTCTATTCCGCCAAAAATGGCGAACATCTATCAATCGCGCAGCCGAGGCCATGACGATATTCGCCGTCATTTGTGCCCTCATCTTCCCAGGCATTCACGTTGGTCGTGTGTGGGTTGCTTACTGGCTCTTCCCAATTCCTAACCAAATGGCAATGTGGCCGAACTTCAGAAGTCCTCTTCTTTGGGACGTGTTCGCTGTTTCTACCTATTTCACGGTTTCAACTCTCTTTTGGTTTGTTGGTCTCATTCCAGACATCGCGACCTTCCGTGATCGGTCTAAAGGCGTTCGCAAATTCGTATACGGCCTCTTCGCTCTTGGCTGGCGCGGTTCACACCGCCACTGGCTCAACTATGAGCGCGCGTATTTAATCCTTGCCGCCCTTTCAACTCCTCTCGTTTTGTCTGTGCACACAATCGTAAGTTTTGACTTCGCAACATCTCAATTGCCCGGATGGCACGCGACCATTTTCCCACCCTACTTTGTCGCTGGTGCAATTTTCTCTGGATTTGCAATGGTCATCAATCTCATGATCATTTGTCGCTGGGTGTTTAAACTCGAGCACCTTGTGACCATGCGGCACTTCGAGAACATGGCAAAAATCATCCTTCTCACAGGATCAATCGTTGGTTACGCTTATGCTATGGAATTCTTCATTGCATGGTACAGCGGCAATCCGTACGAGCGATATATTTTCGTGAGCCGCGCTACAGGTCCTTACGCTTGGGCTTATTGGACTATGATCACATGCAACGTTGTCATTCCGCAGCTTTTCTGGGTTCGTAAAATTCGCACCAACTTGTGGGCACTGTTCATCATCTCGGTTTTTGTGAACATCGGAATGTGGTTTGAGCGATTCGTGATTATCGTGACTTCGCTCCACCGCACATTCTTGCCGTCGTCGTGGGCTTACTTCCGCCCAACTATTATCGACATCTCAACGTTTATCGGCTCTTTCGGCCTGTTCTTCACACTGTTCCTTCTCTTCATCCGATTCCTCCCCATAGTGGCAATCGCAGAAGTGAAAACGGTCATGCCTGAAGCAGATCCGCACAATCATGACAACAAGGAAGGAGCACACTGATGAGCCAAAAACAAGATCTCTACGGCGTGCTTGCAGAATTCTCGAGCGCATCTGAAATTTACCATGCATGCGAAAAAGTCAGAGACAAAGGCTTCACTCACTGGGATGCCCATACGCCATTCCCTGTGCACGGCCTTGAAAAGGCAATGGGACTGAAGCCCAGCAAGATTCCATGGATTGTGTTGGCGCTCGGTCTTTCCGGTGCCACAGGTGGTATGACACTTCAATGGTGGATCAACACGCAAGCTTACCCACTGGTTATTTCAGGAAAGCCTTACTTCAGTTGGCAGGCGTTTGTGCCTGTCACCTTTGAACTCGGAGTGTTGCTCGGAGCGTTTGGTGCAGTGTTTGGGATGCTTTTTTTGAACCGACTTCCCATGTGGTACCACTCGCTCTTCAGGTCACAACGCTTCGAACGAGTCACTGATGATAAGTTCTTCATTTCAATTGAAGCACGCGACCCCAAATTTGACGCGACAGCGACTTCAAAAATGTTGACTGAACTTGGTGCAACACACGTTGAGCTGGTGGAGCAATGACAATGAAAATCGCATCAAAATCAATATCAACTCTCAGCCTTGCCTGCGCGGCATTTTCGCTCATTGCATTGAGTGGTTGCCAGGGACATCCATCTGAAGAGCCACCCATTCATCCAAACTTGAACATGGACTTTCAAACCAAGTATCGCCCTCAGAAAGAAAATACGTTTTTTGCTGACGGCCGTGCGATGCGTCAGCCTGTTGCTGGCACCGTGGCGCAGGGCGGGCTCAAGGAAGACTCAAAGCTTCACCTTGGCAAAGAGGGAGAAACTTTTGTTTCATCTAATCCCTTGCCTATCTCGCTTGGGTTCGTTGAGCGCGGGCAAGAAAGGTACGACATTTACTGTGCAGTTTGCCACGGTAAAACAGGTGTTGGTAATGGAATTGTGATCAAGCGAAATGCTGGAATGCTGCAGCCGCCAAGTTTCCATGATGAACGCATTGTTCAGATGCCTGAAGGTCAAATCTACGATGCAATTATCAATGGTGTTCGTGGCAATATGCCTTCCTACGCCTATGCAATTCCCGTTGAAGACCGCTGGGCGATTGTGGCGTACATCAGGGCTTTACAACTCAGCCGCAGCGCCACACTTGATCAAGTTCCCTCTGACATAGCAGCTGAGAAAGGATGGAAGCGATGAGTTCGAACCACGCAAAAGCCATCGATGCGAATGATTTGAAGCTTCCCGCAACACATTGGGTCAGCAAACTCCCAGTCGTTTGCATTCTAGCAGGCATTGTCGCACTTGCAGTTGCTCTGGGAATGTCGACGGGCAGCCATGAAAAAATTGAACTGTTTCAGTGGTCATTCCACACCTCCTATATGTACTACTTGAGCATGGCACTTGGGTGCTTGTTCTTTGTTTTGGTGCAGTTTGCTACTCGCGCAGGCTGGTCGGTTGTGGTGCGTCGATTTGCTGAAACATATGCAGCTACCCTGCCTCTGTTTGCAGTTCTCTTTATTCCTGTCCTGATGAGTCTGCACACGGTATTCCATCACTGGACTTCTGAAGAAGCAAAGTTGGATCCGGTTGTTATCGCAAAAGCAGCATATTTGAATGAAAACTTTTTTATCATTCGCGGCATCATCTACGTTGTTCTCTGGAGCGTCCTAGGAGTTTATTACTACCGAAAATCAGTAAAGCAGGACCAAAACGGCGACCAATCGATCACGTTCAAACTGCAAAAAATTAGTTATCCTGGAATTGCTCTTTTTGCGCTGAGCATATCTTTTTGTGCATTTGACTGGATTATGACGCTCAACCCACACTGGTATACAACCATGTTTGGCGTTTACTACTTCGCTGGCGCAATTATGATTGTGTATGCGCTTCTTCTCCTCACAACATTGGCAGTGAGAGGTGGAACGAAGGTCGGCAACTACATCACGATTGAACACATCCACGATCTCGGTAAGCTACTGTTCGGATTCAATGTTTTTTGGACCTACATCGCGTTCTCCCAGTACTTCCTCATATGGTATGGAAACATCCCAGAGGAAACTGAATTCTATGCAATGCGTTCTCTGGGTGAACACGGAGCACACTGGTTACCATGGAGTATTGCACTTATGGTCGGCCACTTCGTCGTGCCGTTTGCATTTCTCATGTCGCGCCATATCAAACGTCAGCCACTTTTGATCGGTTTGGGCTCAATTTGGATGCTGATCATTCACTACGTCGACATTCATTGGCTTATTCGTCCCAATTGGCATAGTGAACTCAACCACTTTGGACTTATTGATGTGTTGACGCTCGTGGGCATTGGCGGATTATTCTTTGGTTGTGCTGGACTGCTGCTTCGCCGCAACAGCCTCATTCCTCAGAAAGACCCGCGACTCACTGAATCCATGTCTTTTGAAAACATGTGAGAGAGGAAAAAACGATGACAAACAAAACTCTCGACCAGCATCAGCATACATCGGGTCAGGTGAGTGTCGAGCCTGACAATCTGCCTTTGAGACCGATTGCAATAGCAGTTGTAGCACTCGTCTTCATAGTTGTTGGAACTATTATCGGAGTGAACCAGCTCTACTGGATTTCGAGCTCAAGCCTCATACAAAGCACTGAGCTGGACGTGCCCAACAGACTACTTCAAGAGCTCAAAGCGGCCGATGAAGAGCAACTCACACAGTACGGTCGACTCGACGAAAAAGGCATTTATCGCCTACCAATTGATGAAGCCATGAAGCTCTATGTCAAGCAAAACGCGAGGTAACTTAAAAAGCAAATGCGCAGACAACTCGACTATGGTGCATGTTTAATCCGTTTGACAGCGATCTTGATCGCGCTGTTGGCGGCTTCGCACCTGAGTTTGTTTGAGCAGTTTGCACTCGCGCAGGATCTCGAGGAACACGAGGCCACCCGCCCTGATCTTAAAGTTCCCAAAAAGCTTCAAAATGTCACGATCATTGAAAAGCTCGGCACCGTCCTCCCCGCTCAGAAACTCTTCTTTCAGGGAAACGCAAACGGACCGGCTCTTTCGCTCGATCAGCATGTGAATCCTGCGCTTCCAACGCTACTGACTCTCAACTACTATCAATGCACCGCGTTGTGCTCCTTGCAACTCAATGCGCTGGTCGATGGCCTCAAGGGTCTAGACTATCTGCCGGGTCGCGACTTCAACCTGCTCACGATCAGTTTCGATGCAAGAAACAATGCCAGTCTTGCGCAGATGAAGTCTAAAAGTTACCTCGAAAGTCTTGGCAAAGAGGGAGCCCAATGGACGTTTTTGGTAGGTGAGCAATCTTACATTGATCAGGTAACAGAGGCGGTCGGATTTAAGTACCGCTATGATCCTGAAACCGACCAATTTGCTCACAGCGCGGCCATTTTCTTTTTGTCACCTGACTTCAAAGTTTCACGATATCTCTATGGCCTGCAATACTCTCCGCGAGACCTGAAATTCGCTTTACTCGACGCATCTCAGGGTAAACTGGGATCAACTCTTGAGAAGCTCATCTTAAGATGTTTCCATTTCGATGAACTCGCTGGAAAGTACACGCCAATCGCAATGAATTCGATGCGTGTGGCTGGAATATTTTTTAGTTTTTGCCTATTAGTTTTGGTTATCAGCCTTTTCAAAAAAGAAAAGGTCCTTCGTCGCGAGGAGTATGCACAGTGAACCTTGGCTCTGCTCTTGGATATTTGATGGCGCAGGCATCAAACACAGCATCATGGTGGAAGCCTATTCAGGCATCTCCACATGCTGCATCGGTTGACAGCCTCTTCAACTTCATCATGTACCTTTGTTTTTTCTTTTTCGTTCTCATCGTCGGTGCCATGGTGTATTTCATCGTTAAGTACCGGAGAAAAGGAAACGAGCCAGAAAAAACAAGCCCAATCAAAGGCAACCACACGCTTGAAATCATTTGGAGCGTGATTCCCGGTATTCTGCTCGTGCTCATCTTCGCATGGGGCTTCAAAGATTGGCTTGCTATTGCTGTGGTTCCTGCCAATGCTATGGAAGTTCGTGTGACGGGTCAAAAGTGGAACTGGACCTACACATATCCAAAAGAAGGAATTGTCTCGGCAGATCTCGTTGTGCCGGTGGGACAGCCTATCAAGCTCGTGATGACTTCGAGCGACGTTCTGCACAGCTTTTATATTCCTGATTTCCGAATCAAACGCGACGTCGTTCCTGGAAAATACTCTGTCTTGTGGTTCGAGCCTACCGAAGAGGCAACGCACCAAGTGTACTGCACGGAATACTGCGGCACTGAGCATGCCAACATGCTCTCAGTGGTGAAAGTGCTCTCAAGCGCCAAGTACGAAGAATGGGTTGCAAATGGCGGCGATGAAGGCGGTGAAGGTGTTCCCCTCGCTGACAAAGGTAAAAAGCTTTACGAACAACGAGGTTGTGTCGCATGCCACTCCATCGATGGTGTTCGCAAAGTGGGCCCAACTTGGAAAGGTGCGTTTGGAGCAGATCGCAAATTTGCTGATGGTTCAAGTGGTGTAGTTGATGAAAACTACCTGAAGGAGTCGATCCTTGTTCCCAATGCGAAGGTTGTCGCCACTTATCCGGGTGTGATGCCAAGCTACCAAGGGCAGCTCAACGACAAGCAGATCGAAGCTATCATCGAATATATCAAGACTTTGAAATGAGGTATTCCACAATGGAAAGCAATCGCAATTCTCAGCTTCAGTCCGCTCATGCGGCAACTGCAGGTGGAACAGAGCCTAACTATATCAATGCCCACAAAGGTATTTGGTCGTGGATGACGACGGTCGACCACAAGCGACTTGGACTTATGTACCTCGTAGGCGTGCTCGCGTTTTTTGCTGCAGGCGGCATTATGGCCCTGCTCGTGCGCACACAGCTCCTCGGAAAGATTTTTGATAAAGTGAATCCCGAAACAAAGGCTGTCACAGTCGACTGGCTGCTCACGGGCGACAACTACAACAAAGCCTTTACACTGCACGGCGCCATCATGGTGTTCCTAGTCATCATTCCCTCAATTCCGGCCAGCTTGGGTAACTTCTTTCTACCCCTCATGCTCGGTGCCAAAGACGTGGCTTTCCCGAAGCTCAACCTGATGAGTTTTTACGTTTATCTTCTTGGTGGAGCAGTCCTGCTTTTTTCAATCTTTACAGGAGCAGTTGACACAGGCTGGACCTTCTACACTCCCTATTCATCGTCAACTTCAACCTCGGTTGTGTCTGCAGTCATGGGTGTGTTCATCCTTGGGTTTTCCTCAATCCTGACAGGCATCAACTTCATTGTAACGATCCACAAAATGCGCGCGCCTGGCCTCACTTGGGTTCGCCTTCCCCTGTTTGTTTGGGCTCAATACGCAACTTCACTCATTCAGGTTCTTGCGACTCCTGTGCTTGCAATTACCCTCATGCTCCTCGCAATTGAGCGCACCATCGGTGTCGGAATTTTTGATCCCAACCTCGGCGGCGACCCTGTATTGTTCCAACACTTCTTCTGGTTCTACTCTCACCCAGCCGTTTACATCATGATTTTGCCTGCGTTCGGTGTGATTTCAGAAATCATCACAGTAAATAGCCGCAAGCAAATCTTCGGATACAAAGCAATTGCAATGTCGAGTGTTGCAATCGCAGTCATCGGCTTTCTGGTGTGGGGACACCACATGTTCACAAGTGGTCAATCTGAACTTGCGTCGGCAGTGTTCTCCTTCCTGACGTTTGCGGTTGCAGTCCCGACAGCAATTAAGGTGTTCAGCTGGGTTGCCACCATGTACGGCGGCTCACTCCGGATGAACTCCGCTATGTGGTACGCTCAAGCGTTCTTGTTCCTCTTTACGATCGGCGGCCTTACAGGACTGTTCCTCGGCACACTTTCGGTCGACATTCACCTGCACGACACATACTTCGTTGTTGCGCACTTCCACTATGTTATGATGGGCGGCACCATGACGGCTTTTGTGGGCGCACTTCACCACTGGTGGCCCAAAATGACGG
>JBEAPS010000101.1:0-3371 GCA_041164285.1 Pseudomonadota bacterium | reverse complement strand
TCTTCACCGTCACGGACAAAAAGGCGACCGCGATCTTCCAACCCATGCAATGCATATTCGGTTGTTTTACCGGATCGGTCGGCAATCAGAGCACCGTTTTGACGGACAAGGAATCCTGTTTTCACAGGTTCCCAGCCCTCGAAGTAACTCGACATAATTCCTTCGCCTTTTGTATCGGTCAGGAACGTGCTGCGGTAACCAAGGAGACCACGCGTAGGAACTGAAAATTCAATCCTCGTTCGGTTTGAGCCAATGGTGTTCATGTTCACCATACGCCCTTTGCGGATCGAGAGCTTTTCCGTCACAACGCCAACCGCGAAGTCTGGAACATCCACGACCACACGCTCAACGGGATCGTTTTCGACACCATCGATCATTTTGGTGATCACTTTTGGACGGGCGAGCATGCACTCTCCGCCCTCTCGGCGAAGGTTTTCCATAACAATTGAAATTTGAAGCTCACCTCGCGCTTTGAGGAAAAAGACCTCAGGCGTTTCTGTTTCCTCAATTTTGAGAGCCACGTTGTGCATGGCCTCTTTGGTGAGGAACTCATACAATTTGCGGCTCGTGAGTGGTCGACCTTCGCGACCAGCCATTGGAGAGGTGTTGACAGACACCTCAACGCTCACTGTGGGGGGGTCGACCTGAATGCGCTCAAGTGCTTCTTGCTGGTTAGCGTCGGCAATGGTGTCGCCAATAGCGAGGTCGGTGAGACCGGTTGCCACAATTGCAATGTCGCCTGCGTCGATGCGGTCGACGTCGACTTGTTCCAACCCACGATAGGCTCTCAGCTTTACAACCTTGCAGGTTTGAACTTTGCCTTCATCTCCGAGTACTGCGATGTTCTGGTTGGTTGTGAGACTTCCTCTCTCCACTCGGCCAATCACGAGGCGCCCCAAGTAGGGGTTGTAGGAGAGATTGTTTACGAGCATCTGCACTGGGCCGTCTTCTTTGATGCGTGGTGGTTGAACGTGTTCAAGAACTGTGTCGAACAGGTCGGCTAAGTTTTCAGTTTTCTCGCCAAGCTTTTTGCTCGCCCAGCCCTGACGGCCGGACGCGTAGAGCACAGGGAAGTCGAGGTGATGGTCTTCAAAAGAGAGTTCAAGGAAGAGGTCATGAATGGACTCGACCACCTCTTCAACTCGAGCGTCGGGTCTGTCTACTTTGTTTACCACTACGATCATCGATAGATGCCGCTGCAGAGCTTTTTGAAGCACAAAACGCGTTTGGGGGAGGCAGCCTTCGGCGGCATCAACAAGCAATATGGCCCCGTCGACCATCATGAGAGTTCTCTCAACCTCGGCGCCGAAGTCGGCGTGTCCCGGAGTGTCGACGATGTTGATACGAGTGTCTTTGTAAACCATTGACGCATTTTTAGCAGCAATTGTAATACCGCGTTCCCGCTCGAGGTCCATGCTATCCATGACTCTCTCGGCGACAGCCTGATGGGCCTGAAACGTACCTGCTTGTTGCAACAGACCATCTACAAGTGTGGTTTTGCCGTGGTCAACGTGTGCGATGATTGCGATATTACGAATGTTTTTATTGCTACTCATAAGGCCCTCTATAAATCTGGGACACCCATACTCCGCAGACCGCAGGATTACAAGTCAAGATTTGTATTCATAAATCACTGTGATTTTAATTCTTTTCCGAGAGAACCTCGGAGTAGATCTCAAGCATATGTTCGCCAACCCGATCCCAGCTGAATTTGCGGACTTGAGTGTCACCGCGAGCGATCATTTTTGCGGCTATTTCAGGATTGAGTGAGGTTGCGATCTTTTCTGCGATGTCAGTCTCTGAATGAGGATTGACGAGGAGTGCAGCGTCGCCCACGACTTCCGGCAGGCTAGAAGTTTTGCTCGTCACGACAGGTGTGCCTGCTGCCATGGCCTCGAGCGGTGGAAAGCCGAAACCCTCATAAAACGAGGGGTAAACGAGCGCGCGCGAGTTTCCAAATAACTCGGCAAGCTTTCGGTCACTGATATACCCTTTGAATTCAACATCGGAACCGATGTGTTCAGATTTGAAACCCGAACTGGCGAAAAGTGGATTTTCGCAGCCTACAACAATCAACTTGGTTCTGCTCTCAGGGTTTTGCTGTTTGTAGAGCGAAAACCCCTTGAGCAGCCCGCGTAAATTTTTACGTGGCTCCAGAGAGCCAACAAATATGATTTGGTCTGCGCGCTCACTCAAGGGCTTATTAAACTTGTAAAAGATTGGATCAACGGCCCAATACGTGAGGCGAACCTTTTCGACGCCAATTTTAAGCAAATTTAAAATATCGTTTTTTGAATAGTTGGAGTTTGTTATTACTCGGGAGCTTATCTTGGCAATTCTAGGCACCAACCAGCGATAAATGATGCGAAAGCTAATTGAGAACCAAGCAGGTTCAACCAAAAAACACAAATCGTGAATGTTGACGACGCTACTGCCTTTGTAGCTGATGGGCGCAAGATTCGCTGGACTGTGGAGAAGATCCACTTTGTGCTTTCGAGCGAGCTTTGGTAGTTCAATTTGTTCCCAAAAATAATTCCTTATCACAGTCTGTTGAAGCAATGGGCTTGTGACGAGTGTCACGTTCGGCTTCTGCCACTCAGGGGCATAAGCCTCGCTTTCTCCTGTAAATAAAACGAAATTATACTCTGTACCCATTTCGATAATAGTTCTGAATAGCTGATAGGCCGAGCGTTGCACGCCTGTCCGTTGAGCAACAAGAAAGCGCCCGTTAAGACCTATTGTCTTGCGCTGGGGTGATTCCTTGCGAGTGTCAAGCATGGTGTGCACTCCGCTCAGGAACGGAATGATTGGTCACTTTGCTCCGTTCCATCTCGCTAAGGACTTTTTCGAATATGTTGAGAGTTTCACGTGCAGCGCGCAACCATGAGAATTTTCGTGCGTGGTTTTGCCCCGCTTGTGCAACCCGATCGCTCTTATGAGGCAAGTTTTTCATAACCTCTTCAAGGGTACGCGCAATGTTTTCGGTGTCAGCTGGGTCGATGTAAGTTGCATGCGAGCTCATCACTTCTGGCATGGATGAGCAATTGGATACAATCACCGGAGTTCCGCAAGCAGCTGCTTCGAGCGGCGGAAGCCCGAAGCCTTCGTACATTGACGGATACACAAACAGGTCTGCTTTCGAGTAAATCGTGGGAAGAGACTCATTGGGTACGAATCTGAGGAAGTGTAGGTTGTGCTTTTTGTGGGCGCGTTCGGCGATCGCTACCAGTTCTGGGTCGAATTCAGAGAGAAGTACAAGCGAAGCTGTGCAGCTGGAGGCGCACCAGGCTTCAACCAGGCGAGCGATGTTTTTGTGAGGCTTTTTGTTGCCCACGGAAAGGATATAATTTTCTGGTAACTCGTATTTTCGA
>JBEAPS010000100.1:0-5865 GCA_041164285.1 Pseudomonadota bacterium | reverse complement strand
AGTGGCGCACTCGAGGCAGATGAGTTTGTCGTTCATCGCAAAACATTGGAAATCAAAGAGCAGGTAGCCACCAAATCAAAGGAATTCCGGCATGCGGTAGGTGGCGGAGTTTCTGAAGTTTTGTTGTCTGAAGAAAAAGGGAGTAGAGCGTGTTTGAGTTTTTCTCAAATAAAAGCGGTGGCGCGTCTTACTCTCGACATCGAAAATCGATATGGAAGACCTCAGGACGTGGAATGGGCAATTTCGGGAGGTCTCATTTATGTTTTGCAGGCACGCCCTATCACTACGCTGCCCCCAGACGGTTTATTCGACGAAAAGTGCGCCGGCAAGGAGTTTATACTCTGGGATAATTCTAACATCGTTGAAAGCTTCTCGGGTGTTACAACTCCGCTCACTTTTAGCCATGTCAGTCGATGCTATCAGGAAGTATACTATCAATTTTGCAAATTGATGCAGGTTCCGCCGGCGGTCATTGATAACCATGAAGCAGTGTTTAGGAACATGTTGGGGTTGGTGCGGGGGAGAATTTTTTACAATCTAGCAAATTGGTATCATTTGCTTTACCTCTTCCCCGGTACAGCACAAAGTAAGTCGTTCATGGAAACGATGATGGGTGTAAAGCAAGGCCTCAAGCCCGAGATAGCTGCACTATTCGATTTTGCCGGTTCTCCTCTTAGGTACTCTGTATTTGCTCGTTTACGCCTATTGCTGAGTGTTTTGTTGAGACTTCTTTTTGTGCGAGGACTCATTGAGCGTTTTGAAAAAAGAGTGGATGCTATTGTTGCTGAAGGTCGTCATAAGAATTTTTCTCGGATGTCACTGCAGGAGCAAGCTCAGTACTATCACTATCTGACTGATAGAGTCTTGAAGCACTGGCAGGCTCCGATTGTGAATGACACCCGTTGTATGGTGTTTTTTGGATTGCTGAAGTCTCTGACAGCGCGTTGGTTTTCTCCTTCTGATGATTCTTCTACTCTTCAAAATGATTTGCTCTGTGGACAGGGGGAGCTAGAAAGCACTGAACCGACGCGTATGCTCATGCGCATTGCATCTGAGATAGACAATGGTCCAGAGAATCGGCGAAGTTGGTTTCTTTCACAAAGCTCCATGACCACTTGGAATCAGTTGCTAGAAGGCGGCGTGTTTCCCGAGCTTTATCTTCGATTTAAGGAGTTCCTCGACTTATATGGATTCCGTTGTGTCAATGAACTTAAGCTTGAAGAGCCCGATCTGCATGACGATCCATCGTTCGCGATCGAGGCAGTAGCGAGCTATGTAAGAATGAAGAGTTACTCTATTGAGGCAATGGAGGCCAGAGAGGCCGAGATCCGTACCACTGCTGAGAATTTTGTCGCTAACCGTTTGGGTGGTCCTTTCGGCGCTATTCGGAGGAGCGTTTTCAATTTCGTGTTGAAAAACGCGAGGCAGGCTGTTCGCGACCGAGAGAATCTGAGATTTGACAGAACAAAGACGTTTGGAATTGTGCGGCACCTATTTCGTGGTTTTGGAAAAAACTTAGCCGATCTTGGAGCACTTGAGCATGCAGCAGATGTTTTTTATCTCACAATTGATGAGATAATTGGTTACATTGAAGGAAGAGGAGTTTCACTTAACTTAAAAGGTATTGCAGCATTACGTCGTGCAGAGTTTGACGATTACCGGCGTCTTCCGGATCCTCCGGACAGATTTACAACACGCGGAGCTGCCGGCGCTTCGTTTTTCTGGCCACAAATTCTTTCTGCCCACGATTTGTTGGTCAATGATGAGCCTGTGTCAACGGACCCAAACGTTCTTCTCGGAACTGCTTGCTGTCCTGGAGTTGTGGAAGGTGTGGTTCGTGTTGTCCACTCCATGTCAGATGCACTTGGGCTTGCGGGAGAAATTCTAGTCACCGAAAGAACTGATCCTGGTTGGGTTCCTCTATATCCTGCTTGTAGTGGTCTTCTTATTGAGCGGGGAAGTTTGCTTTCACATTCGGCGGTGGTTGCTCGCGAACTTGGTCTCCCGACAATTGTCGGTGTGAGGGGAGGGCTGGTGAAACGTTTGAGAACGGGTATGCGTGTGCGAATGGATGCTGCGCGTGGTGAGGTGCGGATACTCAAAGATCACTGTGACGAGTGAGAGTTATATTGGCTGGGAGAAGTTATGTCTCAACTTTTTGAAGCAAATGATATTTCAATTGACTACCAAATGGGCAGCATCTCTGTGCCAGCTTTGAAGCAGTTAAATTTTTCAATTCAGTCTGGGTTGTTTACGTGTTTGGTTGGCCCCTCCGGTTCTGGAAAATCTACGCTACTCAATGTGTTGGGTTTTATAGAGCCCTTGCAGAAGGGTCAGCTCAAGTATTTTGGTAAGGTCTTGTCAGGGCTTTCTGAGATGCAATTGAATGAGATTCGTCGATTTGAAGTAGGTTTTGTTTTTCAAAATTTTCATCTGATCGATGTTTTGAGCGCGTTTGAGAATGTTGAGTACTTTCTTTCAAGACAGGGTGTTCCTCGGAAGGAGCGACATGAGCGTGTGCGAGAATCTCTTGCCTCTGTCGGACTCCTTGAGCATGCGAGTAAAAGACCCAGTCAAATGAGTGGTGGGCAGAGACAACGCGTGGCATTAGCCCGTGCTCTGGCGAAACATCCCAAGGTGCTTATTGCCGATGAGCCTACTGCGAATCTTGACTCATCGACCGGCGCAGAGATCTTAAAGTTGCTGATTAATTTGAGTAGGGAAAGAGGATGCTCAGTGGTCATGGCGAGCCACGATAGGCAGGCGATTGAGGCCAGTGACAAAAGGATATTCCTCAAGGATGGTCAACTGGATGAGGAGGAGTGAATGTTAGTGACAGTTGCTCTTCGAGGCCTATTGAGAAATCGTCGGCGCACTATCGTTAGTCTCGCGACGATGGCAATTGGGTCTGCTGCACTTTTTTTGTTTCAAGGTTTTAATACGGGACTTCTGAATGAATATCGAAATAATGCAATTCATGCGCATTACGGCAATGGCCAGGTCAATACACGAGGTTATCGTGAAAAAATACTTGCTCGGCCATGGGAGGCATGGATTGCTGAGCCTCAGTCAGTTTTGGACTCGCTGAGGAATATTTCGGGTGTGTCCCACGTTTTCCCGCGCCTTGAAGTAGCAGGTCTGATTTCCAATGGAACGAGGTCGTTGGGAGCTCGTGGAATGGGAATTGATGGCCGTTCGGAAAGTTCATTCTTTAACACGATCAATGTCATTCATGGCAAGTCGCTTAATGACACTCCTGACGGAATTGTTTTAGGAAAGGGGCTTGCTGAGTCAATGGATCTCAAAGTGGGTGATCGAGTGACTCTACTTGCAAATACAGTCTATGGAAGTCTCAATGGTGCAGATTTATTTGTTTCTGGAATTTTTCATACCGGTTCGCGTGAACTAGATGATTCTTTTTTTCAAATTCAAATTGAGCAAGCTCAGCAGTTGCTTGACACCGATAAGATCGAAAAAATTTCTATCGGTTTGGCTCAACATGAAGACTGGCCTAGGGTCTCGCAACTCATTGAACAGCTTCCGTATGTTCTAGAAGCCACACCTTTTGAAATACTTGACAAGATTTACTATCAGAACTCGGTTGATTTTCTGAACGCAATATATTCCTTGGTTGGATTTGTTATTATTTTTGTAGTTGTTTTGGGGGTGTTCAACACGTCTACTTCATCCATATTAGAGCGTACGCAGGAAATTGGAATGCTCAGGGCAAATGGTGAGTCGAAGCGTGACATTTTTGCGCTCATAGCTTGTGAAGGCCTGATTGCTTCAGTTGTTGGTGCTCTCATTGGTATTTTTGCAATTGTTTTTCTCAATGCGTTGTTTTTGCAAGATGGTTTCTATATGCCACCTGGACCAGGAATAACCCGTTCTTTCAAAACTTTCATTGCACTAGATGTTGGAATGGGTTTTGAATCTTTGATGCTGATTGTTGTTGCAGGAGTTTCTGGAGCAGTTCTTGCCGTGTTGAAGGTTGTTCGAACTTCGATAGCGCTAACCCTCAGGCATGTGGGCTGATTGAACTATGGATTCCGCATGGCTCGAATGGAATGGTCAATTGTATTTTTCAGAAGTGCGAAGGTCACTCTATGAGCCCCACTCTGCAGTAACGCAGTTGATATCGGGAATTTGGCAGCAGTTTCCGGGTTCCGCCCACTTCATACTTCGGGCTCGTATTTTTTTAAATTACGAACCAACTGAGTTGTGTCGAGGAATGATGATTGTTTGTGCGAAACGTTTCACACGTCTCCCTTCTGTTCCTGTGAGTGTGAGTTCACGTATTCGTGGTGGAGACAAAGCAGCGATTGTAATAGATCCCCATTTTTTTTGTGAAAGTTCGCAGAGCTCTGGCGTGCGTTTTTCAACGGATATCGCTGAGCAAAATCGCTCGATTGAGGCTTGGCTTCTGGACGCTGCTGGTAGGCTGGTGGGCTGGGGCGTAAATACTGCGGGACGCAATCGAACAAGTCACGCAGAAATGAACTTGCTTCGTGGCTGGTGGTTTAAAAATCGTTGTCCATTACCAGCAGGCGGGCGGTTAATTTCCACACTCGAACCCTGCCCAATGTGTGCTGGTGCTATTGTTCATTGCCTGGAGAGCCAGTCTAACTTTAGAATTGAGTACTTGAACGCCGATCGAGGTGCGCTGATGCGACGATCTATATTGAGAAACTCTCCCATTTTGCAACAGTGTAAAATTTCTGAACATTCTTTTTCTTCCCAAGATTCTTGAATTGTTACAGTATTTTTTGGTCTTGGTCTTGCTGCATTCATAGCTCTGGGTTGAGTCGACCCACGAGTGTGAAGGGGTAAGAAATGAAGCACGTCGGATTTAAACGTCGTTATGAGTACACCCTCTTTGGACTTCTGAGCGCTCTCGCCGTTGCTGTTGCGCCGGGCTGCCAAATGGACTCGGGGACCGATGAAAGTGCTGCACCGCAGTGGATGCAAACCCCTAAGCTCGATGATGCGTCAGTGAGCTCAGCCCTTGCGTCTACGCTTGCTTTGAGGATCAATCTGAAATCGAATCGCATTACACTGTACAAATCGGGGAAAGTAGCTGACCAGTGGAATATAGCGTCTGCCGATGTGACAGGCGAGTTTCATGACAATCAACCTCAGTCGACGCCGACCGGTATTTTTGCTGTAGAGGACATGCAAGCCTGCCCCGAGTGGCTTCCCCGAGCACCACAGGATCCCAAAACAGGTAAAGTTGCCTCTAATGAGAAAGAGCGTTGGGAAATTATTAAGGCAAATCCTGAGCTCTTTGGAGCCTGCGGCAAATCGAACCCGCTGGGTCACTATGCGATTTGGTTTCATGGTGCCTATGGTGTGCATGGCAATTCTGCGGAATGGATTCTCGAACTGAACAACCCTGAAGAGCGTCGTGTGTCAGGTGGCTGTATTCGGAATCCAAATCGAAAAATCAAGGAGTTGTTTCACCTCGTGATTGATAGCTTTCCACAGATTGCCGCCTACCGGAATGAAGTTACGAAATTGGAGTCATCGGCTTCAAAGGTGACTAAAACGCAATCTCTTAAAGGAGTCGATTTTAAAGTTGTCGTTGGGAACTGGAGTCAGGATCCAGCCGTTGGGTCAGACGCAACTCAACCTCAGTTAGAGCCTACTCCCTCCCCACCTGTTGTCACTGAAACTCAAATCAAATGTCCGGTTGTTGCCGTTGATAACACTTTGGGTATTGCTCCAACACATGAAATGTTGCCAGCCACCGCGCACAATGTTGTAAGTTTTTATAGTCTTGGAGATTCTGCAATTGTCAAGGAAGTGATTGTAGGTACGAACTATGTTCGGACTCTGCGAGGCATTGTTGACAAAAAATATCTGGGA
>JBEAPS010000099.1:0-2835 GCA_041164285.1 Pseudomonadota bacterium | reverse complement strand
GTGTCGCGGCGTCGGCTGGTCCTCGAGTTTTTGCAACAGCGACTCAACCCTCCCTGCGATGGGCATGGGCGTAGGTATGCTGTTGTGCCACTTTTGGAGGCGGTTGAGGAACTGCAAATGTCGTGGGAAAAGATCCACGAGGTACTCCACTTCTATCAAATGAACTCTGGATTGAATTTTTCACTTCTCCGGCAACAGGATGTTGGTGAGCATTTGCTTTTGAGCGGGAGTCCGCGTGATTTGACAGACTCGCTACCCAAGTATTCCCGATGGAGAGCAACGTTGAGCCGAAGTCTCAGCGCGTTGTCCTCTTTTGTTGTTGCTGAACAATGTCGCATGTCTGGGGCCGAGGCGTTTTTTATGGGTCCGTCGGCAGGGGCCCGGACAATGTCCCGACCTCGCTGCGGCCGATGTGATCTGTGTCTGGCGGGCCAAAGTGCTACACACAGGCGTGCGTTCGGCCTGCATGCTGGCACAATGACGGAGGGTTTGCCTAATCACTTGGGATAATGGCAAACTTTCAATGAGATCACGAGGAATTAGACAAATCCGATGATGTAGGACACAGCGTGAAAAAAAAGAAAATTCAATCAACGAAGTCGAGTGTTAAGAGCCCAAAGACATCATCAAAAAACGGGGGGTCGGTAACGCTGGATTTATTGCAGCAGCGTGATCGCGATTATCCTGTGTCGGTGAAGTTGAACAAAACCAAACGAAGTTTTCGGCACCTTTCGCCCGACGAAGTCTTCAGAAACTGTTTCATAGATGACAAAATGGCGAATAAAAATGCCACTAAAGTTCCCAACTATGAGATCATTTCTCAAGCACGTGCAGTTCGGGCAATCACAGTCGGATTGGGTGTGCAGAAACCAGGTTACAATATTTACGTCGCCGGAGTTCAGGGTACAGGGAAAACGAGTGTCATACGTGGATTTCTGAAAAAAACGGCTGAAACTCAAAAAACGCCTTCCGATTGGATTTATGTTTACAATTTCAAAAATACCGAGTCGCCGCGGGCGATCGAGGTTGCCACGGGGCTGGCCAAAAAGTTCAAAAAAGACATGGATGAACTGATTGAGCAACTGACGACAGAGATCCCCGATGCTCTTCAGTCGGAAGAATATGAAAACAATGTCAATTCAACTGTGAATTCAAGCAATGAGAAAAAGGCGAAATTGTTCAGCGAACTTGAGAAAACCTCCAAGGCGATGAACTTCGGTGTCAAGTCGACGCGCATGGGTATCGTCACAGTCCCAATTGTCGATGGTAAGCCTCTCTCCGAAAAAGACTATGCGGACTTGAGCGATGAGCAAAAGGAAAAGATTGAGCTCGAGCGAAATCAACTCGAGCCTGAGGTTCTGGATTTTGCGCGAAAAGTGCGATCGATCGAGAATGAAACCAAGCAAAAGCTTGAGTCCTTGCGTTCTGAGATTGGGGACTATGTTGTGAGTGCTGCCATGCAGCCATTGCTCAAGGAATACGCCAACAACAAAGATATCGTGAATTACCTGAAAGAAGCCAAGGAACATTTGCTTGAAAATATTCAGGACTTTGCAACCGAAGATGACGATGACAATGAGAACGACGAAAGCCCAGTTCCGCAACACTTGCGCAAGGGGGATGATTATCTTCCCTACAGGATCAATGTGTTTGTCGATAACACTGAGACCAAAGGGGCTCCGATTGTCATTGAGACCAACCCGACATTTTACAATTTGTTTGGAAAAATTGAGAAGAATATTGAATACGGTATCTACACCACTGACTTCAAAATGATCAAGGCTGGTGCACTGGCCCGCGCCAACGGTGGATATTTGGTGTTGAATGCGATTGATGTGCTGCGTAACCCACAGGTCTGGGAAACGTTAAAAAGGGTCCTGAAAAACCAGAAACTTTTTATTGAAGATTTGGGAGAGCAGTACAGCATACTCCCGACAAGCGGTCTCCGTCCCGAGCCGATTGCGCTCAATGTGAAGATTGTTCTCATTGGTTCAGACTGGATTTACCGGATGCTGTATCAATTTGATGAAGACTTTAACAAGATCTTCAAAATTAAAGCAGACTTTGATCTGCAAATGCCTCGAAACGAGGATACCATCAAGGACTACATAAACTTCGTGTCGACGCGGACCCAAGTGGAAAATCTTCTGCCCTTTGATGCGTCGGCAATCTCGAGCATCGTAGAGTATAGCAGCCGTATCGTTGATGATCAGGACAAGTTGACAACCCGGTTTAGCCTCATCAAGGACTTGACCATTGAGGCCGACTTCATGGCCAAAGAGCGAAAGGCCAAGAAGATCACACGCGATGATGTCGAAAAGGCTGTTGATGAACGCTATTTCCGTTCCGCCCTCGTTCAGGACCACCTCAACGAAATGGTAACGCGGGGTGATATCCTCATTTCTGCCAACTCTCGTCGTGTCGGCGAAATCAATGGTCTCGCCGTCTATAATCTGGGAGATGTGAGCTTTGGGATGCCGACACGGATCACATGCCGAACTTACAAAGGAAAGCCGGGGATAGTGAATATAGAGCGTGATGCTGCGCTCTCTGGAAAAATTCACAACAAGGGAATCTCGATTCTGACGAGCTGGATCAATGCAGTCTTCGGTCGCAAAGATCCGGTGGTGCTCGCAGCTACAATTTGCTTTGAGCAAAATTATAGCGGTGTGGATGGTGACTCTGCGACTCTTGCGGAAATGGTGCTGATTCTGAGCACGCTCGCTAATTTGCCTATTGACCAAAGCATCGCTGTGACAGGTTCGGTCAACCAGTTTGGTGAAGTCCAGCCAGTTGGTGGAATCAATGAAAAGGTTGAGGGGTTCTTCCGCGTTT